>JARHYE010000080.1 GCA_029258605.1 Ruminococcus sp. | reverse complement strand
TAACTGGAAGATGAGTGCTCCAAACCTTGTTAAATGTAGCAAGTGTGGAGAACTTATGATGCCTCACAGAGTGTGCAAGGCTTGTGGTTCTTATAACAAGAAAGAAATCGTTTCAGTTGACTAATTGGAACAAGAGATGGCTTTCCGGGAGACCGGAAGGCCTTTTTTCATTTTTTGGTTGATTTTCTCATTGATGTTTAGTAAAATTAATGCAGTAGTGTTAGGAGGAAGAGAAATGTCTGATATTACAAAAGTTGCTTTAGATGCCATGGGTGGAGACAACGCCCCATATGAGATTGTAAAAGGAGCAGTAGATGTAGTAAATGCTACGAAGGATATCCAGATTCTTCTAACAGGAAAAGAAGAAGTTTTGGAAAAGACCTTGTCACAATTTGAATACCCAAAGGATCGTATTCAGATTGTGAATGCTACGGAAGTGATTGAAACAGCGGAAGCGCCAGTTATGGCGATTCGAAGAAAAAAAGATTCTTCGATTTCGGTTGCTATGAATCTCGTAAAAAAAGGAGAGGCAGATGCCTTTATTTCTGCTGGAAGTTCTGGTGCAGTATTAGTTGGAGGACAAGTGCTTGTAGGAAGGATCAAAGGAGTAGAAAGACCACCACTTGCACCACTTATCCCGACTGCAAAGGGAGTATCACTTTTAATTGACTGTGGAGCCAATGTAGATGCAAGACCATCTCATCTTGTACAGTTTGCCAAGATGGGGTCCGTTTACATGGAACATGTGATTGGGAAAAAGAATCCAACAGTTGGAATCGTTAATATAGGTGCAGAAGAAGAAAAAGGAAATGCACTTGTAAAAGAGACGTTTCCGCTTCTAAAAGCTTGTAAGGATATTAACTTTATTGGAAGTATTGAAGCAAGAGAGATACCAGCAGGCGTAGCAGATGTAGTGGTATGTGAGGCGTTTGTTGGAAATGTCATTTTAAAATTATATGAAGGTGTAGGAAGTACCTTGATCAAAAAGATCAAATCAGGTCTTATGACGTCTTTCCGTAGTAAGATTGGTGCTTTATTAGTGAAACCGACATTAAAAGCAACCTTAAAGGATTTTGACGCCACAGAATATGGTGGCGCACCGTTGCTTGGATTAAATGGCCTGGTAGTTAAGACACATGGAAATGCAACAGCAAAAGAAGTATATAATTCCATACTTCAGTGCAGAACATTCAAAGAACAGCGGATCAATGAAAAGATAAGAGACATTCTTTCTGCAGCAGAGCAGGAAACAAAAGAATAAAGTTTTTAAGGAAGGAAATTATTATGGAATTTGAAAAATTACAAAATATCATAGCGGATGTACTGAATGTATCACCATCAAGCATTACAACAGAGACAACATTTGTAGATGATCTTTGCGCAGATTCTCTGGACATTTTCCAGATTATCATGGGAATCGAAGAAGAGTTCGATATTGAAATCGACAATGACGAGGCTGAAAAAATTGTTACAGTTGGAGATGCCATTGAGCAGATTAAAAAAGCTGTAGAATAAAAGAAAATGATTGAAAAAGCCCGATGTATTTGGGCTTTTTCATTTTTATAGAATAAAATTTAGATCAAATGATTAGGAGGGTATTATGGAAGAACGATTAAAAGAGCTTGAAAGCAGAATAGGATATACATTTCATAATTTTGAATTGCTCCGAAATGCAATGATGCATAGTTCTTATACAAATGAAAAGCATTTGGAAAAATATCAGTGTAATGAACGTTTGGAATTTTTAGGAGATGCGGTACTTGAACTTGTTTCAAGTGAGTTCCTTTTTTTGGACTCCCCAAAAGTGTCGGAAGGACAATTGACAAAGACAAGAGCTAGTATGGTATGTGAACCGGCGTTGGCATTTTGCGCACGTGATATAGAACTGGGCTCCTATTTATTGCTTGGTAAGGGAGAAGAAGCTACGGGAGGAAGACAAAGGGAATCGATTACATCCGATGCAATGGAAGCGTTAATTGGTGCAATTTATCTGGACGGTGGTTTTACTAATGCAAAAGAGTTTATTCATCGATTTATTTTAACGGATTTGGAAAACAAAAAACTCTTTTTTGATAGCAAGACTATTTTGCAGGAGATGGTACAAGCGCAAATGTCAGATACAATCTCGTATAAACTTATGAAAGAAGAAGGTCCGGATCACAATAAGGCGTTTTATGTAGAAGTACTATTAGGAGAAAAATCATATGGAGTTGGAAAAGGGAGAACCAAAAAAGCTGCTGAACAGCAAGCGGCCTATCAAGCCATACTCCGACTAAAGAAAACAAATTAAAGTGGGTGACATATGTATTTAAAAAGTATTGAGGTACAAGGATTTAAGTCATTTGCCAATAAGATAAAATTTGAATTTCACAATGGAATTACGGGAATTGTGGGTCCAAATGGGAGTGGTAAAAGTAATGTTGCAGATGCAGTGCGCTGGGTTCTGGGAGAACAACGTGTGAAACAGTTGCGCGGAGGGTCCATGCAGGACGTTATCTTTTCAGGAACAGAGAATCGAAAGCCATTAAGTTATGCGTCGGTCGCAATTACACTAGACAATGGAGATCACAAATTGCCAGTTGACTATGAAGAGGTAACGGTTACAAGAAAATTGTATCGTTCTGGGGAAAGTGAATATTTAATTAATGGAACTTCCTGCCGACTAAAAGATATCAATGAAATGTTTTACGATACAGGAATTGGTAAGGAAGGATATTCTATTATTGGGCAAGGTCAAATCGATCAAATATTAAGTGGAAAACCAGAAGAAAGAAGAGAACTATTTGATGAGGCAGCTGGGATTGTAAAGTTTAAACGTAGAAAAAGTTTTTCGTTGAAAAAGCTGGAAGATGAGCGTCAAAATTTAACACGTGTAAATGATATTTTGTCAGAGCTTGAAAAACAGATAGGTCCATTACAAAAGCAAGCTGAGGTTGCGAAGGAATACCTTAAGAAAAAAGAAGAGTTAAAAACATTCGACATTAATATGTTTCTTTTGGAAGAAGAGAACATAAAAGCACAGATTCACGATTTGGAAAAAAAGCTTGAAATTGCACAAGAAGAATTGGCGCAGGCAGACACTTCCTATTCAAAGACCAAAGAAGCATATGAAGCAATTGAAGAGGAAGTAGAGTGCATTGAAGAATCTGTGGAACAAGCAAAAAATCAGCTGAATGAAACGGTGCTTTTGAAACAGCAGCTGGAAGGAAAAATCAACGTTTTAAAAGAACAGATTCGTTCCATTCAGATGAATGATGAGCATTATGGGAAACGTCTCCAAACAATAGAAAAAGAAATTGAAGAGCGAAAGACAAAACAAGAAGAACTGCAACAGGATAGAAGTTCATTAAAGGATCAACTGGAAGAAACGTCTAAAGAAGATGAGAAAGCAAAGCAAGAGTTGATTTGTATTCAAAGCAAAGTGGCACAGCAGTCCGAAGAAATTGAACAGTGTAAACAAGAAATTATGGATCTATTAGACAATCGTGCATCTACGAAAGCGAAGATCCAACATTTTGATACAACACGCGGTCAACTTGCCACGAGACGTTCTGAGTTGTCACAAAGAATTATTACAATTTCATCTGAAGCACAAAGAGACAATGAGATTGTTGCGCAATATGAAGCACAGTTAAAAGAAGTATCGGAACAGATTTTACAATATAATGAGAAGGTAAGAGAAAACGAAGAGCAGATAGCGGTATTTCAAAAAGAACTTTCCAAAAAACAAGAAGAGCTCCGGATTGGTCAGACTGCATATCACAGAGAATCTTCACGCCTAGAGTCTTTAAAAAACATTACAGAACGTTATGATGGATATGGAAACAGTATCCGAAAAGTGATGGCAAATAAGCCGCAAGAAAAAGGTCTCATTGGGGTTGTGGCAGATATTATCAAAGTAGAAAAAGAATACGAAATCGCTGTAGAAACAGCTTTGGGTGGAAATATTCAAAATATTGTTACGGATAATGAAGAGACAGCCAAACGAATGATCAATTACTTAAAACAAAACAAATTCGGACGGGCAACCTTTCTTCCTTTGACAAGTATGCACGGAAGTGGAGTTTTTCGCCAAGAGGAAGCTTTAAGAGAACCTGGTGTGATTGGGCTTGCGCATACACTTGTACATGTAGAAAATAAGTTCAAAGAATTGATGGTTCAATTGCTTGGAAGAACAATCGTTGTAGATCAGATTGATCATGGAATTCTTTTATCTAAGAAGTACAGACAATCTTTAAGAATTGTGACACTGGAAGGAGAATTGATCAATCCGGGTGGATCGATGACTGGAGGAGCATTTAAAAACTCTAGCAATCTTTTAAGTAGAAGAAGAGAAATTGGAGAATTTGAAAAAACAGTAGCGTTACTAAAAAAAGACATGGTTGCTTGTGAACAAGAGGTCAACAAGATTAAAACATCACGAACGGTATGTTATAGTACCATCGATGAGGTTCAAAATGCATTAAGAAAAACGTCCGTTGTAGAAAATACAGTACGCATGAAGTTGGAACAAATTCAGTTGAAAATGCGGGAAACAAAGCAGCGATACGATAAATATGTGACAGAGCAGGCACAGATTAATCGTCAGATTCATGAAATCAAAGATAATGAAGATTCGATTCAGCTTGAATTGGAGACATCACAAAATCTTGAGAAAGAGCTGAATCAGAAGATTGAGAAACTTCATAATTCTTTAGAACTCGATAAAGAAAAAGAATCGGTGCAGTTAAAGCGTACAGAAGAGGTTCATCTATCCTATGCTTCCTTGGAGCAGCAGGATAATTTTGTTAAAGAAAATATACACCGTATTGAGGAAGAAATTGAAAAGTTTCACAAAGAACTTGAACAAATTAATGCAAATAAAGGCAATACTATAGTAGAAATTGATGAGAAAAAAGAAGAAATTAAGAAACTACAAACGACCATAGATAACTCTATCAGCTTATTTGCAGAAATTGAAGAAGAGATCAAGCTTCAAACAGAAAAGAGAGAAGAATTGAATAAAAAACACAAAGGGTTTTTGCAAAAAAGAGAAGAGCTCTCGAAACATATGACGGAACTTGATAAAGAAATTTTCCGACTCAAAAATAAAAAAGAAACCTGTGAGGAAACATCTGAAAAACATAATAACTATATGTGGGATGAGTACGAAATCACTTACAATCATGCGAAGGAACTTCGAAATGCAAGTCTTACGGATCTTACGTTTATGAAACAGCAGATTCAGGAATTAAAGATGCAGATTAAAAAGTTAGGAAATGTAAATGTAAATGCAATCGAAGATTATAAAAATGTTTTAGAACGTTATCAATTCCTGAAAGAACAACATGACGATCTAGTGGAGTCAGAAGATGCATTGATCAAAATTATTGAGGAATTGGATGCTGCTATGAGAAAGCAGTTTAAAGAGCAATTTACACTTATTTCAAAAGAATTTGATCATGTTTTTAAGCAGTTGTTTGGTGGAGGAAAAGGAACCTTAGAGCTGTTGGAAGGAGAGGATATCCTAGAAGCTGGAATTCGCATTATTGCACAGCCACCAGGAAAAAAACTTCAGAATATGATGCAGCTTTCTGGTGGAGAAAAAGCGTTGACGGCAATCTCTTTGTTGTTTGCTATTCAAAATCTGAAACCATCCCCATTTTGTCTGTTAGATGAGATCGAAGCGGCACTTGATGATAGTAATGTTACTCGATACGCAAAATATTTACATAAACTTACAAAACACACACAGTTTATTGTAATTACACACAGAAGAGGAACAATGACAGCGGCGGATAGACTGTATGGAATCACCATGCAGGAAAAAGGAGTGTCTACGCTTGTTTCTGTTGATCTTTTGGAAGATAAACTAGACAAATAAAAAGGAGTTAGAAAAGAAATATGGAAGAAAAAAAAGGGTTTTTTAAACGACTGGTTTCCGGACTGGCAAAAACGAGAGATAATGTTGTCTCTGGCATGGATAGTATTTTTCATGGATTTTCAAATATAGATGAAGAATTCTATGAAGAACTAGAAGAGACACTGATCATGGGAGATTTAGGTGTAAATACCACCATGAATATTATCGAAGATTTGAAGAAAAAGGTAAAAGAGAATCATATTAAAGAGCCAGTGCAATGTAGACAGCTTTTGATTGATAGTATTAAAGAACAGATGGATGTAGGAGATACCGCCTATGAATTTGAAAATAAAACCTCTGTAGTGTTTGTGATTGGTGTCAATGGAGTAGGAAAGACTACAACCATAGGTAAATTAGCAGGAAAGCTTCATGATGAGCACAAAAAGGTTATCCTTGCGGCGGCAGATACATTTCGTGCGGCAGCAGGGGAACAATTAAAAGAATGGGCTTCTAGGGCGCAATGTGACATGATAGGTGGTCAGGAAGGATCAGATCCAGCAGCAGTTATTTATGATGCAGTGGCAGCTGCAAAGGCAAGAAAAGCAGACATTCTTCTTTGTGATACAGCAGGAAGACTTCACAATAAGAAAAATTTAATGGAAGAATTAAAGAAGATCAACCGCGTCATCGATCGAGAATATCCAGAAGCGTACAAAGAAACACTTGTAGTTTTGGATGCTACAACTGGTCAGAATGCACTTGCACAAGCCAAAGAATTTAATGAGGTTTCTGATATAACAGGTGTAATCTTGACTAAAATGGATGGTACGGCAAAAGGAGGAATTGCAGTTGCAATTCAGGCAGAACTTGGAATTCCAGTAAAATATATAGGTGTTGGGGAAAAAATAGAAGATCTTCAAAAATTTGATTCAGATGAGTTTGTAAATGCTCTCTTCTATACAGAATAAAAAAGACACTCGGTTCGTGAGAACTGAGTGTCTTTTGAATTAAAGAGTTTCGTTTCTTTTTTTCTCAAGAAGAGCGTGAATCTTGTCGGTTGGATTTAATACTTCTCCAATTGTTGTATCGTGATTAAGAGAATCAATAATAAGGGCAAGAAACTTACTCATATCAGCGGTAACAAAATAAGGTCTGTCAAATGCTTCTTCCGGAAGATAAGTAAGATTTGTTGTGATCACACGATCGATAAATCCATTTTCATAATACTCATCAAACTTTTCAAAACCTTCTGTGAAAAGACCAAATGTTGTGCAGACAAATACACGCTGTGCTCCACGTTCTTTAATCTGTTTTGCAACATCTAGCATACTTTCTCCAGATGCAATCATATCATCTACAATGATCACATCTTTGCCGCTCACATCATCTCCAAGGAATTCATGAGCAACAATTGGATTCTTTCCATTTACCACTTTAGAATAATCGCGGCGTTTATAGAACATACCCATATCAACACCGAGAATATTAGAAAAATAAACAGCACGATGCATGGCGCCTTCATCTGGACTTATGATCATAAGGTGATCTTTATCAACATTAAGATCTGGTACAGAACGGAACAATGCTTTCATAAACTGATAAGGTGGGTTAAAGCTGTCGAATCCACTAAGAGGAATAGCATTTTGAACTCTAGGGTCGTGAGCATCAAAAGTAATAATATTTGTAACTCCCATAGCGGTCAGTTCTTCTAATGCCATAGCACAGTCTAAAGATTCTCTTTTTGAGCGTTTATGCTGGCGGCTTTCATAAAGGAAAGGCATAATAACGTTGATACGGCGAGCTTTTCCAGTAGCAGCTGAAATGATACGTTTTAAATCTTGGAAGTGGTCATCTGGTGACATATGATTTTCATATCCGTTTACAGTGTATGTAAGACTGTAATTACATACGTCAGTCATAATAAATAAGTCTGTACCACGAATTGACTCTGCAAGTGTACCCTTTCCTTCACCGGAACCAAATCTTGGGCAGGTGTAGTCCACTAGATAATTGTTCGATTTGTAATTTGAATACAAAGCAGAAACATCGGCTTCACTCACCGTATCTTTACGAAATGATACGATATAGTCATTTACTTTCTTTCCAAGTTCAGCACAACTTTTCATAGCAACAATTTTAAGTGGTGCAGTAGGAAGTGTTTTTTCTAATCTTTCGATATTTGGCATGATATTCTCCTATGTTTTTTTATATTAATTAGAATCTTTACCCAATTCTATAATGGTTATATCATTTTTTCACTATAAATTCAAGGTTCGCTTGCGTAAATAGCAAATTATGATTATAATAACTTAGAAGATTAAGAAATTAAGAAGATTATGATAGAAAGGTAGTTAATAAAATATGAGTAAACCAGTGGTAGCGATAGTGGGAAGACCAAATGTTGGAAAATCCACTTTATTTAATGTTCTTGCCGGTGAGATGATCTCCATCGTAAAGGATACACCAGGTGTAACAAGAGACAGAATTTATGCAGAGGTGAGCTGGCTTGATAAAGAGTTTACAATGATTGATACAGGAGGAATTGAACCAGAGAGCAAAGATATTATCTTATCTCAGATGCGTGAACAGGCTCAGATAGCCATTGATACAGCAGATGTGATCATCTTTATTACAGATGTGCGTCAAGGGCTTGTAGATGCAGACTCCAAAGTTGCAGATATGCTCAGACGTTCTGGAAAACCAGTTGTACTTGCTGTCAACAAAGTAGATAGCTTTGAAAAATTTATGCCAGATGTGTATGAATTTTATAACCTTGGAATTGGGGATCCAGTTCCTGTTTCAGCAGCTTCAAGATTAGGACTTGGGGATCTTCTTGATGAAGTCATTGCTTACTTTCCAGAAGGAACAGGGGACGCAGAAGAAGATGAAAGACCAAGAATCGCAATTGTAGGAAAGCCAAATGTTGGAAAATCATCCATTATCAACAAATTGTTAGGTGAAAATCGTGTGATTGTCTCTAATGTTGCAGGTACTACAAGAGATGCCATTGATACAGAAATTGTTCATAATAAAAAAGAGTATGTATTTATTGATACTGCAGGACTTCGAAGAAAAAATAAGATCAAAGAGGAATTAGAACGTTACAGTATCATTCGTACAGTTACCGCAGTAGAACGTGCAGATGTGGTGTTGATGGTCATTGATGCAGTAGAAGGAATCACGGAGCAGGATGCGAAAATTGCAGGAATTGCACACGAAAGAGGAAAAGGAATTATTATCGTTGTGAATAAATGGGATGCCATTGAAAAGAACGATAAAACTACAAGAGAATATGAAGGAAAAATCCGCCAGGTTCTTTCGTATCTTCCATATGCAGAAATTATGTATGTATCTGCAAAAACAGGACAAAGACTTCCAAAACTTTTTGATATGATTGATATGGTCATTGAAAATCAGACCCTTCGTATTTCTACAGGTGTTTTAAATGAAATCATGACAGAAGCAGTTGCTATGCAACAACCACCTTCTGATAAAGGAAAGAGATTGAAACTTTATTACATCACACAAGTTTCTGTTAAGCCACCTACTTTCATCATTTTTGTAAATGATAAGGCGCTGATGCATTTTTCCTATACAAGATATTTGGAAAATAAGATCCGTGAAGCGTTTGGGTTCAGAGGAACTTCTCTTAGATTTATCATAAGAGAAAGAAAGGAAAAGGACCAATAATATGGAAAGACTGATCAGCCTTTTGATAGGGTATGTATGTGGACTTCTTCAAACAGGAGTAATCGTCGGAAAGATGAATCATGTAGATATCAAAAAAGAAGGTAGTGGAAATGCAGGGTCTACCAATGCAGTAAGAGTTCTAGGCTGGAAAGCAGGAGCTATGACGTTTGTTGGAGATGTTCTAAAGTGTGTAGTTGCAATTTTAATAGTGCGAGGACTTTACAGGGAAAGCAATATGGTTCCACTTCTGGCAATGTATGCAGGACTAGGAGCTACGTTAGGGCATAATTTTCCGTTCTATATGCATTTTAAAGGTGGAAAAGGCATTGCAGTTTTAGGCGGTCTTGTCGTATCAACAGGATTTGCTTTGGTTCCGATTCCATTGTCAGCATTTTTGATCGCGGCTATTCTCACACGTTATGTATCCGTTGGTTCCCTTTTGGCATCTACAACCTTTTTCCTGGAAGTAGTTGCTTTTGGACAACTGGGATATTTTAAAATGGAAACTGCATTTTTGTATGAGCTATATGTGCTTGTCTTTATACTGATGGTGCTTGCCTGGTATCGTCATAAAACAAATATTAAGAGATTGTTATCTGGCACAGAGATGCCATTTAAGTCAGATAAAAAATAAAACCGGAAGCAATTTGTGTTTCGAGATTTAACGAAAAGGAGAGGTTAATATGGCAAATGTTGGAGTATTAGGCGCAGGAAGCTGGGGAACAGCACTTTCTGTTCTTCTTCATGACAATGGACATCATGTGACAGTTTGGTCTATTGATCCAGAAGAAGTTTGTATGTTAACAAAAGAAAGAGAACATAAGACAAAACTTCCAGGAGTAAAGATACCAGAAGATATGGTGTTTACCACTGTTATGGAAGAAGCAATCAATGGGAAAGATGTGCTTGTTCTAGCAGTTCCGTCTCCATTTACAAGAGCAACGGCAAAGAAGATGAGTCCTTATGTAAAAGAGGGACAGATTATCGTGGATGTGGCAAAAGGAATTGAGGAGTCCACATTGATGACATTATCTATGCAGATTGAAGAGGAAATTCCACAGGCGGATGTAGCTGTGCTTTCTGGACCAAGTCACGCAGAGGAAGTTGGAAGAAAATTACCAACAGGATGCGTTGTTGGCGCAAAAACAAGAAAAACAGCGGAATATCTGCAAGAGATGTTTACAAATGAAGTGTTCCGTGTCTATACAAGCCCGGATATTTTAGGAATTGAACTTGGTGGATCTTTAAAAAATGTCATTGCTTTGGCAGCAGGGATGGCAGATGGACTTGGTTACGGAGACAATACAAAAGCAGCGCTTATTACAAGAGGAATTGCTGAAATCTCACGTCTTGGAGTAAAGATGGGAGGAAAAGCAGAATCTTTTTCAGGGCTGACAGGTATGGGAGATCTCATTGTAACTTGTGCAAGTGTACACAGCCGTAATAGAAAAGCTGGGTACCTTATGGGACAAGGAAAAAGTATGCAAGAAGCTATGGACGAAGTAAAGATGGTTGTAGAGGGTGTTTATTCCGCCAAAGCTGCAGCAAAACTTGCAAAAAAATATGATGTTTCTATGCCAATCGTAGAACAGATTAATAAAATTCTTTTTGAAGGAAAAGACCCTAAAATAGCAGTGGAAGAATTAATGCTTCGCTCTAAGAAAAGTGAGCACGCATCCCTTCCATGGCCAGAAGAGAATAAATAGTCATAACCTCCTTGGTTTGTGCATACATTTGTATCACAGAACAAGGGGGTATTTTTATGGATTCATTTCAGTTATACAAAGATATGAAGGCAAGAACAAACGGAGAAATTTATATTGGAGTCGTTGGTCCTGTTCGGACAGGCAAGTCAACATTTATCAAACGGTTTATGGATGTGATGGTCTTGCCATATATGACCGATGAACCGGCAAAAGCTCGAACAAAAGATGAAATGCCACAGTCAGCATCCGGAACAACAATCATGACAACAGAACCTAAATTTGTTCCAAAAGATGCGGCAAAAGTCATGCTTAGGGAAGATGTTGATGTAAAAATAAGACTGATCGATTGTGTTGGCTATATGGTGAAAGGAGCGACAGGACATTTAGAGCAGGAAAGTGAACGTCAAGTAAAAACACCATGGTATGACTATGAAATTCCATTTACAAAAGCAGCAGAAATCGGCACAGAAAAGGTGATTCATGATCATTCTACCATTGGAATTGTTGTAACAACAGATGGTAGTATAGGAGAGATTCCAAGAGAAAATTATATTCCAGCCGAGGAAAAAACCATTCAGGAACTTCAATCTATTGGAAAACCGTTTCTTGTGATCTTAAATACAAAAAAACCATATAGCGAAGAAGTGAAAAAACTAAAAGAAGAGATGGAAGAAACTTACAAAGTTCGTGTTTTACCAGTAAATTGTGAACAGCTAAAAGAAGAAGATATCCACAATATGATGAAGCAGATTCTATATGAATTCCCAATAACAGAGGTGGAATTTTATATTCCTAAATGGGTGGAAATGTTATCCGTAGATCATAGGATTAAACAGGAACTCTTAAAAAATGTAAAAGCCGTGATGGAGCGGTTTAGTGACATTCGAAGTGCAGCCAGTGACTTGGGGGAATATGAAGGGGTCTACATAAAGAAAATGCATGTAGATAAGATTGAAATGGATACAGGAAAAGTAAAAATAGGAGTTCGTTTTGCAGAGCAGTATTATTATGAAGTGTTAAGTGAACTGACAGGGACACAGATCAAAGGAGAATACGAATTGATTTCAGCAATGAAAGAACTTGCTGTTGTGAAAAAAGAATACAATCAGATTAAAGATGCATTTACTGACGTGAAAATGAAAGGATACGGTGTAGTTAGTCCTTCGAAGGAGGAGATTCTCTTAGAAGAACCAAAGATTATAAAACAAGGAAGCAAATATGGTGTAAAGATTCACTCAGAAGCTCCATCCATTCATATGATAAAGGCCAATATTCAAACAGATATTGCGCCAATTGTGGGAAGTGAAAAACAAGCCCAGGATCTTGCTGAATATATCAAAGGAGAAGGAGAGAAGAAAGGGGGAATTTGGGAGACTAATATCTTTGGAAAATCAATTGAGGAGCTTGTGATTGATGGGATTAAAAACAAAATTATGATGATCAACGACGAAAGCCAGGTAAAACTTCAAGATACAATGCAAAAAATTGTGAATGATAGCAATGGTGGGATTGTCTGTATCATTATTTAGAAGTATTGGGGATGTCAAAAAAGGCATCCCTAATTTTGTTTCTAACAGTTTTGTAAGATTGAAAAAAATGATAGCAATCATGAAAGCAGACCTTTATAATAACAGTAAGGAGTTGTTTTTATGGACAGTATTCATATCTTAATTGTAGAAGATGATCTCCCATTGGCTAATGAATTAAAAGAGTATTTAGGAAAATGGGGATATCAAATTTCCCTTATAAGTGATTTTTCAAATGTTTGGAAGGAATGTGTGGACATCAATCCAGATTTGATTTTAATGGATATTAACCTCCCATTTTATGATGGGTTTTATTGGTGTTTCAAAATACGGGAATATTCAAAAGTTCCAATGATCTTTATCAGCAGTAGTAATTCGGATCACGATAAGATTATGGCAATCGCACAAGGCGGAGATGATTATATTGAAAAACCATTTAATTTATCTTTATTAAAAGCAAAAATATTGGCGATTCTTCGAAGAACATACCAATATAAAGTCAGTCAAAAACAGTTTATAGAAGAGAATATTTATTATGACTTTTCTAGTTGTTGTGTTTATTATGGACGTGAAAAAATTGATTTGACAAAATCAGAAAATATAATTGTACAGCTATTGTTAGAGTGCAAGGGTAGAATTGCATCAAGAACGACATTAATGGATGAATTATGGAATACGGATGAATTTATCTCAGACAATACGTTAACAGTTTTGATTTCAAGGCTTAGAGCAAAGTTCAAAAAGTATACGGGCGATGAAATCATTTATACAAAAAAAGGACAAGGATATTATATCAAATGAAATATTTAAAAAAATATCATAAATTTTTTATGTGTCTGATCATCATTTTTGGTGCATTTAATTTATATTTTATTTTTCTGTTAACGAATATCCGGCTTCAGTATTTGATTTATGTAGATATTTTGCTCGGTGTTTGCATTGGATTGTTTGTAGGAATAGATGCATATTTCTTTTATAAAAAGGAAAACGAAAAGAGAGAATACTTGAAAACAAAAGAGTATATCTTTCAA
>JARHYE010000065.1 GCA_029258605.1 Ruminococcus sp. | reverse complement strand
CATATAGATAACATAACACCACATGTTCTCATACAAGATATAATTTCTACACGTCTGTAATCAATAAAATTATAATGCAATGTTTCGATAATACTATACATTATATTAGGAAAAAATGGTGCTCCTACAATTAAAATAATACTTAAAACAAATAATATCTTTATGTTTCTTTTCGTATTCATTTGATCACCTCCATATAAATTTATTTATGCTCTTTTATTGTATTCAATATAAACCCCTCCAACTTATTTGTCAATGTTTTTACGGTTATTTCGTTTGATTTCCAAAAATTATTGTATACAAGTTTTATATTCAGAATTTTAAGTCAATCGTCTTTCTATTCTTCGATCTGCCAATCAATTGGAGTGCATCCATGTTCTTTTAAAAATTGATTGGTCTTACTAAATGGTTTACTTCCAAAAAAACCCCGATAAGAAGACAATGGACTTGGATGTGGTGCTTCTAAAATCAAATGTTGCGGGTTATTTAACATCCGCTTTTTACTTCTAGCATTAGATCCCCACAAAATAAACACGATTGGTCGATTTTGTTCATTGAGCACCTGTATTGCTGCATCTGTAAACTCTTCCCATCCGATTCCCTTATGAGAATTTGCCTGATGGGCACGAACAGTAAGCACAGTATTTAGCATCAACACCCCTTGTTTTGCCCATTTTGTAAGACAGCCGTGGGAAGGAATCGTACACCCCAGGTCATCCTGTAATTCTTTGTAAATATTCACTAAAGACGGTGGAACATCCACACCTTTTTTTACCGAAAAACATAATCCATGAGCCTGCCCATAATTGTGATAGGGATCCTGTCCTAGGATCACCACCTTTACTTGACTAAGAGGTGTATAATGAAATGCATTAAATAAATCCTCTGCCGGTGGAAATACCGTATTTGTTTTATATTCCTCATTTACAGTATCAAATAACTGCCGATAATAACTCTTTTTAAACTCCTCTTTTAACGCCTCATACCACTCGCCACTAATTCCACTCATCCTTTTTACTCCTCTTATTTCTTTTGTTCTTTTCTTTGACATTCTTCATTTGCCACACATGCATCTAGTTCAAACCAAAATTGAACACCATTGTCAAAATTTCTAACACCATATTCTCTATGAAATGATTCCATAATTGCCTTTACGATAGAAAGTCCTATTCCATTTCCACCATACGTTCGCGTATGTGCTTTGTCAACTTTATAGAACTTATCCCACAATTTTGGCAAGTCTTCTTCTGGAATTTGTTTTCCACTATTAAAGACCGAAACTCTGACAACTTCGTCTTTCGCAGTTACTCTAATTTCAATTCTTTTTTCATTATCCACATGATGAATTGCATTTGTAATATAATTTCGAAGCACTTGTTCTGTTTTAAACTCATCGGCCCAAACATATACTGTTTCGTCTGCAATAAAATCAACCTTTGCTTCCGCCTGCTGGAACAATAACTCGCAACTTGAAAGTACTCCCTTTATCAATCCAATCAAATCAAATCTTTCGTATTCCTGCATTTCATCTCCAAATTCTAGCTGATTTAGTATCAACAGATTTTTTACCATCTTATTCATTTTTGCCGCTTCGTCTATGATGACATCACAATAATATTCCCTACTTTCCGGGTCATCACTAATGCCTTCTTTTAAACCTTCTGCATATCCTTGGATCAATGCGATTGGCGTTTTTAATTCATGAGAAACATTTCCAAGAAACTCATTTCTCATTTTTTCTACTTTCTCTTTTTCTTCAATATCCTCTTGAAGTTGGTTATTCGCAGATTTTAATTCCGAAATTGTCTTTTCTAAGCGTTCTGACATAAGATTGAAATTGTTACCCAAAACTCCAATTTCATTTTCACCACCACTTGTATACCTTGCGTCAAAATCAAGCTTTGTCATTCGTTTTGATAGTTCTGCTAGTTCTTTGATTGGATCTGAAATTTTTCTAGCAAAAATCCATACCAAAATTCCTCCCAATATACTTGCCACAATTCCAATGTAAATAAGGAATGTATTTGCAAGTCCTGCATTTTCACGAATTGTATCAATTGGAGTACGCATAACAAATTTAGAACAATCCGGAAGTTCTCCAAGCATTGTAAGGTACTCCGGCTGACTGGTTTTATCTTTCTCTGTCTGGTAAATCACATAATCATCTGTCACTTTTAATACTTTACAATTATCTTGATCATTTTCCAGCACATAGGAAAGTAATTGAAAATAAAGGGATTCATAATTCAGACTATTATTTAACACAGTTGAGAGCTTTCCATCCCTTCCAATTACAAGTAACGATATGTTTTCTTTTTCTGTAAGCGCACTTATTTTTCGTTCTATCTTTTTTTGCTCCTTCTGTTCTTTATTCACAGCATCCTTAAGCGTTTGATGAATTGTAATCAAATCTCTTTGCTTATGCATAATATAAAACCGTTCCAAAAATCCAGTGTTGATTCCGAGCACAAGTGCAAACATAAACGCAAGTAACCCAACAAATACCATAATCATCTGTTGTGTAATTGACTTTTTCATGGCTGTACCTCAAACTTATATCCCATTCCCCAGATTGTTTTAATCAGTTCTCCTTTGTCGCCTAATTTACTCCTTAATTTCTTTACATGGGTATCAATGGTTCTCGCATCTCCGAAATAATCATAGTTCCAAACGTTATTTAAAATCTTCTCTCGAGAAAGTGCAATTCCTTGATTTTCCATAAAATAAGTTAGAAGTTCAAATTCTTTAAAGCTAAGTTCGATGACTTGATCATCAATCTTAACAATATGGGCAGACTTGTCAATTACAATTCCTCCTGCACTTATCGTACTTTCCGTTTCACTATCCTGTGTTCTTCTTAAAATTGCTTCCACTCTTGCCACCAAAATTTTAGGGCTAAATGGCTTTGAAATATATTCATCAACCCCAAGTTCAAACCCAAGAAGTTCATCCTTTTCTTCGCCTCTTGCCGTAAGCATGATTACCGGAGTATTTGAGTGTTCTCTAATTTCACGCAAAACTTCCCAGCCATCCATCTTTGGCATCATAACATCCAAGATCACCAAAGCAATCTCTTTTTCGCTATAAAAAAGATCCATTGCTTCCACTCCATCTCCAGCTTCGATCACTGTATAACCTTGTCGAGCCAGAAAATCTTTCACTAGTTTTCGCATCCTTGCTTCATCATCTACTACTAATATTTTTATTTTGTCCATCTTTCTTCTCTCCTAATTATTCTACACTTTTTAACGATTCTACCATATTGATCTTCTTTAATTTAAAATACATCACGCCATTCACAAGAAATGAAAATCCCATGGTAATTAAAAAACTATATACAAAGCTCCTAAAATTAATATTCCTTCCAAACATCGCTGTCTCTACTTCCACCGTAACAATGACAAATCGATGCAACATTTTTCCAAGTACCATACCTAAAATGGTTCCTAAAATAGATAGAATTATATTCTCACGATAAACATAGGAAGATACTTCTTTATTGTAAAAACCAAGCACCTTTAGAGTTGCTAATTCTCTTTGACGCTCTGTAATATTAATGTTGTTTAAGTTATATAAAACAACAAACGCTAACATTCCTGCTGATACAACCAATACCACTAATACTACATCCAAACTTCCAAGCATTTTATTTAATGTATTTTCTAACTCTTTTGCATAATTAATGCTAAGGGCTCCTTCCGTCTTCATCACAACTTCTCCTACAGCTTCAAGTTGGTCCTTTTCCTTCTCTTTCATCGTATAATAAATAGCATTATACTGTGGTTGTTTTCCGTATATTTTTTCATACAGCAGTGGTGACATGTAAAGAAAATGCCCTACATAATTTTCGCATACTTCTGAAATTTTTATGCTAAGCTCCCCTTTTATGTCATCTTTTACGACTACTGTATCTCCCTTTTTAACCCCTAACATATTTGCCATTTTTTCTGTAAGTATGACTCCCTGGTCATCCAGCTGGTATTTTTCATTTGTTTTTCTATCTTGAAAAGATACAAACCGTGGAAATGTATCCACATTGCTAGGTACAGTCATATACACATCTTTCTTTGTATCTCCCTTTATAATTTCTACACTTTGAAGAAGCCCGAGGGTTGTATCTTCTACCCTTTGATCTTTCTTTAACGTATCATAGGTTATCTCTTTTTCTTGCTCTGTTGCATCCTTATTTAAAATAACCGTAGCATCATAAGTCTGTATGTTTGAAAATTGCAATGTAGAAATATCAACAATGGAATCCTTTAATCCAAACCCTACCAGCAGAAGTGCCATGCATCCTCCGATTCCAATGATTGTCATGAAAAATCTTTTTTTATAGCGAATAAGATTTCGAACGGTTGCTTTCCAAATAAAACTGAACCGTTTCCAGACAAACGGGATTTTTTCCATGAATACTCTTTTTCCCTGCTTTGGTGCAGGTGGTCGCATAAGTTCTGCCGGCTGCTGTTTCATCTCTTTATAGCAAGAAACAATTGTTGCAAACAATGTACAGCCAAGAGCCGTAAACGCTGCCATAAATCCATAGTAAAGATTATACGGCGTAAGAACAATGTCCATATGTTGATACATGATTCCGTAGGAAACAATGATAATATATGGTAATATTTTTTCCCCTAATAAAATTCCTACCATGCTTCCACCTACGGTTGCTATAAATGCATACCCCACATATTTCATAGCAATAGATCCTTTGGAATATCCAAGTGCTTTTAACGTTCCAATTTGTATTCTCTGTTCTTCCACCATTCTTGTCATCGTTGTAAGACTGATAAGTGCTGCAACAAGGAAAAATAAAACTGGGAAAACTTTTCCAATTGCTTTCATTCGGTCTGCATTTTCTCCATATCCACTATAATCTGGAAGTACATCTCTAGTTTGAATATACCATCTGGCATTTTCGATCTTGCTGATATCGTCCTGCGCCTCTTTGATTTTTTTCTCGCCCTGTAAGATTTTCTCTTCTGCTTCTTTCCTGGATGTATCAAATTTCTCATTGGCAGAGTTTAATTCTTGCTCTTTGGTGGCAATCGATTGTTCTGCGTCTACAAGATTTTTCTCTGCCTGCCTTGTCTGTTGTCTGCCTTGTGTAATCTGCTGCTGCCCAAAATCCAACTGTGCTCTCGCTTCATCTAATTGATTTCTTGCGTCATTTAGTTGCGCCTCTGCTTCATCAATCTTCTTTTGAACCTCTATTTTGATCGATTCATCTATTTGATCGCTTTGTTCAAAAAGTGCCCATAATTCCTTTGCCTGTGAAAGCTGATTTTCTTTTTCATCCACTTGAGCACTTCTTGCAACAACTTCCATATACTGTCGATTCAATTCTTCTTGCTGACTATCTAAAGAACTACTTCCTGCGTCTATTTCCTGATATCCAGAAGCAATACGATTCTTGGCATTTTCAAGCTCATTTTTTCCAGAATCTAGCTGCTTTTTTGCCTGATTAATTTCATCTTCAGCTTCTTGTTTTCGACGCTCAAATTCCTCTTTTGCTTTTTGGAGCTCACTTTGCGCTTCCTTTACAACTTCTTCATGTCTTTCTTTTTCTCGCTCTTGTTTTATCTTTTCAATGGCTTTTTCCGCTTTTTTAATTTTTTCATTATATGGATTTGTAAAGGCTGTCAGATCTTTTGCACCTTTTACTGTGGCATAAAGTTCTGTATAAACCTCTAGCAAGAACGCCTCTTCCTGAACACAGATGTAGCCACTTATATTTCCTGTTCCAATCAGGCTATTCCCTCTTCCATACGAAATGTAACAAGGGCTACTGGCTGATCCTACAATTGTATACGTGTCACTTTTCAATGTATCTGTAATCTTTTGATTTGTCCCGGAAGAAAAGGTAATCTCATCACCAATACGATAACCACTACTTTTCATGAATTCCGCATCAACTAAACACTCTCTTGAATTCGAAGGCATTCTCCCTTCTTCTACTCTCACCTTATTTAGTGTTGACGGCATAGAAAAAATATGCACAACTTTCTTGCTGTCATATACCTGACACAGAGCGTCTACTGAATAACCGCCCTCCACCGTCTCAATCTCTTTTATCTTTTTCACTTCTTTTATATCTTTTTTTGTCAAACCTAGTGTACTAATTACTTTGATATCCATTAAATTTTGTTCATCAAAATAACGATCTCCGGAAAGACGCATATCTGGCTCTGAAGAACGAATTCCGGAAAAGAATGCCACTCCAATTGCAACAATAAAAAAGATCGAGAGAAAGCGTCCAAGACTCCTTTTTATTTCCATAAAAAAATCTTTTCTAAGTGCCTTTTTTTTCATATCATCCCCTACCATTCAATCTGATCAATAGAAACTGGATTTTGATTTATTTTCATTTCAGAAACTTTTCCATTTTTAATCTTAATAAGTCGATCTGCCATCGGGGCAAGCGCAGAATTATGGGTAATTACAATAACCGTCATTCCTCGTTGTCTACACATATCTTGCAATAATTTCAAAATTGATTTTCCCGTATTGTAATCTAACGCTCCCGTTGGTTCATCACATAACAATAGCTTTGGTCTTTTTGCCAATGCACGTGCAATCGATACTCTTTGCTGCTCTCCTCCCGATAGCTGCGCTGGAAAATTGTCCAATCGATCTCCCAATCCTACTTCTACTAAAACCTCTTTCGCATCTAAATGATCTTTACAAATCTGCATGGCAAGTTCTACATTTTCAAGAGCCGTAAGATTTGGCATCAGGTTGTAAAATTGAAATACAAATCCAATATCATCCCGTCTATAACTTGTCAGTTGTTTTCCACTGTATCTAGTGATATCCTGTCCATCTACTGTGATTGTCCCACTTGTAGCCGTATCCATTCCTCCCAAGATATTAAGCACAGTCGTTTTTCCAGCCCCACTTGGTCCGACAATCACTACAAACTCCCCTTTATTAATAGAAAAATCAATTCCATCTACTGCATGAATCTTTACTTCTCCCATTTTATATGTTTTTGTAATTCCTTCTAATTTAACAAAATCTTCCATTTTGTTCACCTCGATCATTCAGAATTTTCATATGTCAATTATAACATGATTTTTTTCGAAAAGGACAAAGTTCCCAGTAATTTCACAAAATACTACTTTGAAAATCCCTTGACTTTGCAGTTTCTTTTATATAGAATATATATGCATCCAATAAAGATGTTTTCACTTTGGGCTTGTACTGGTTTCGACAGGGATCTCGAAGATGGAGAAGCTATCCGTAGGAAGATGCGTCAAATCGCAAACTTAAAATTAAACGCTAACGATAATTTCGAATTAGCTGCAGCCTA
>JARHYE010000009.1 GCA_029258605.1 Ruminococcus sp. | reverse complement strand
TTTAATAATACTCTTTTCATATGTTCTGGCTCCTTAATATTATCTTATGTTACCTAAATTGAAGTATAGCATATCTTACACCATTTGTCATGTATAATAATCCTACAAAATAATGTATGAATGAAACCTTCTTCTCATAAACTATAGAAAGATATCAATGGAGACCTCTATGAAACTTCATTTAACCATCCAAGGGCAACTCAAAAAATATAAAAAATGCTTTCAACTCCTTTTTTTATTAGTTGTAGCCTTTTTTACTGGTACTACTGTTGCCATGATTCAAACTCATCTATCTTCTTCAACGAAAACGTCAACCCCTTCCAATCGTATTCTTTTACCTGAGGAAAATTGGGGATTAAGTTTTCAAGATGACGGAAAAGCTCCTATTGGGAATACCTCTCCTGATGATTTAAAAAAATACGATGCCTACTATGTTGGAAATCCAGACGAAAAAACAATTTATCTTACCTTTGACGCTGGATATGAAAACGGAAATCTCCCCAAAATACTTGACACCTTAAAACAACATCACACACCTGCCACATTTTTTGTAGTTGGAACCTTTGTAGAATCGAACCCTGACCTTGTAAAACGTATGGTTGAAGAAGGTCACGCCGTAGGAAATCACACATGGAGTCACCCAGATATGTCCAAACTTACTACCAAAGAAGATTTTTTCAAGGAATTAGATTCTGTCGAAAAAAAATTTAACTCAATCACAGGTGCAAAAATGCAAAAATATTATCGACCTCCACAAGGAAAATATAGTGAATCCAACCTTCAAATGGCCAAAGATTTTGGATATCATACTTTTTTCTGGAGCTTGGCCCATGTAGACTGGCAACAAGACAATCAACCTTCCAAAGAACAAGCTTTTGATAAACTAATCGGACGTATTCATCCTGGCGCCATTATTCTTCTACACACCACCTCCAGCACAAATGCTGAAATTTTAGATGCGTTGATTACAAAATGGGAAAGTATGGGATACTCCATCAAACCACTGGAACATTTGATTCAAAACTCATAAAAAAACTAGCATATCTTTCGCCTTTGCAAAAGATATGCTAGTTTCATTGATTTATTTTTTTTGACGAGCTTTAAACATCTCCACGATTTCCATCATTTCCTCCGATGGATTTGAAATAACCGCTGTGTTAAACACCTTGCAAGGTGCACTTTCTTTTACGCTGTCTACTGCTGCAGTAACCGCTGAAACAGATCCACTTACAAAGATAAGAGCATGTCCACCACATTTCGTATCCTGTGTCTCATAAGATACTTCGGATGCCTTTAACATCTGGTCTAATACAACTACCGCATTTGCTTCTCCTTGAACTTCAACAAGTCCGTATGCTCCAAGTCTAGCCATAACTTTACCTCTTCCTTACTTATTAATTGTCATAGTAATCGCTGCTTCTGTTTCTTTTAATGGTGCTGCAATCACTGTATGGGAAACAATTTTTGAAATCGGTTCTGCCGCTTGAAGTGCCGCCTCCATCGCTGCTTCTACATTTGATACATTACCACGTAGCTTTACACAAGCGCCTGCTCCAAGACGATTTCTCTCCACAGACTGAATTTTTACATCGGCTGCTTTTGCTGCTGCATCTAACGCCACAAAACATGCACATTCGCTGTCTAATTCAAATACGCCTATTGCCATACCTTCATATTTTCCGGCCATAATCTCCTCCTACTCGAAAAACGTTCCTTTTTTAGATTTACTCATATATGTCATCATTATATAAAAACCATTTGTTTTTTTCAAGCCTGATTTCTCAAAATCGCACGTTTTTCAATCATTTGTGCTGTAATGCTGATTGCTATCTCAGCTGGTGTTTCTGCTTTTATATCAAGTCCAATTGGTGTAGTCACTCTTTGAAGATCTTCCTCATTGAATCCTATTTCTTTAAGTTTTGCAAATACACTTGCCTTTTTTTTGCGACTTCCAATGACACCAATATACGCTGCTGGTGTCTTTAACACCTGTGCCTGAACTTCCAAATCATCTTTATGACCTCTTGTCATAATACATACAAAATCCTGTTCTTTAATATGAATCGATTCTGATATTCTCGAAATATCAATCAGCTTTACCTGATCTGCCGTTGGAAATAACTCTGGCTTACAAAAATCTTTCCTGTCTTCTAACACTGTACATTGAAACCCAACTGTAGAAAGAATAGGAACAAGTGCCTGTGAAACATGCCCTCCTCCAAAAACATATACTCTGCTTTTATTTTGGAGTGGCACCATAAAATAGTGATGTCCTTCCACATGTATCTGACATGGCTTTTCTTTTAAAGCTTCTCGCACACAAGGGGGAAGACTTTGTCCCATGCTTCCTTCTTCTTTTGTATAAACAGACCATGTATGGGCAGTTATATCCTGAATCATCCAAAACTGTTCTTCTTTATTGTATAGTTTTTTCATTTGATTTACGATGGTTCTGTTTTCTTTTTGTTCTGCGCAAATATATTGGAAATAAATTGTCACATCCCCACCACAAACCATACCAAGATCTTGAATCTGGTTTGGTTTTAGATAAAACGTCTCGAAATGCGATTCTTTTCGATCAAGCAACTCCTTTCCAAGACATTCACTTTTATATTCTACTGCACCACCGCCAACAGTTCCTGCCAGTCTGCCTTCGCTTCCAATCAACATCGATGCGCCAGCTCCCCTTGGTGTGGAACCTTTTTGTTCTACAATCGTTGCAAGAACACAGTCTTTGTTGTTCTCTAAGCGTGCTGCTAATAACTGAATGATTTCCTTCATTTATTCCACCTTCTTTTCCTTTAGAGTAATTCTTTTCTCAATTGTTCTGGTGTTTTCATGGAAAGAAGTGATGGTGCAACATCAAGCACTGTTTTTGCTCCACATTCTCCTTGTTTCGCCATGCGATAAGCAGCACGTGCATAACATACTAATACACTAGAAGTAAATTCTGGATTGGATTCCAACTTAAGAGAATACTCAATTACATGCTTATTTCCTGTTCTTCCTGTTTCTCCACTGCGAATCACAAAGCCGCCATGAGGCATTTTATGGTGTTCTTTTTCTAATTCCTCTTCCGAAATAAATGTGACCGTTGTGTCGTAATCCGCAAAATATGCCGGCATATTCTTTATTTCGTTTTCAATTTGTTTTAAATCCGCACCTTCTTCAGCAACTACATAGCACTCTCTTAAATGCTTTTCTCTTGTTGTAAGTTCTGGCCTCTTTCCACTTCTTACTTCTTCTACCGCTTTTTCAATTGGAACCGTATATTGAATTGCATTTCGTACTCCGGCAATTCTACGGATTGCATCCGAATGCCCCTGACTTACTCCTTTTCCCCAAAATGTATACGTTTCTCCATCTGTTAAAATCGACTCTGCATACAACCTGTTTAATGAAAACATTCCTGGATCCCAGCCAACAGATATAATTCCGATTTTCCCGCTTTGTTTAGCAACTTCATCCATGGCTGCAAAATACTCTGGTATTCTTGCATGTGTATCAAAGCTGTCTATCGTATTAAAATTTTTCAGTACTTCTGGTCCAATAACTGGAAGATCTGTTGCGGATCCCCCACAGAGAATCACAACGTCAATTTCGTCCTTCATTTTCATCATATCATCCGCCAAAAGCACTG
>JARHYE010000095.1 GCA_029258605.1 Ruminococcus sp. | reverse complement strand
ACGGCGGTAACACGGGTTCGATTCCCGTAGGAGTCAGTATGGCGCAGTAGCCAAGTGGTAAGGCGTGGGTCTGCAACACCCTGATCATCGGTTCAAATCCGATCTGTGCCTCTAAAAGTCTTAAGTGATGAGTTTTCATACACTTAAGACTTTTTTTGTTTCATAGTTTTACGAAGATTTGAATTTTGACGTAAAATTGCGAGGCTATATTCGAATCATCTCTCCAATATTCTTATTTATTCTAATAAATACTCCAGGAAAATTAAAAAGATAAAGAAGATAAAAGAAAAGACTTCAAAGCAAAATCGCCTTAAAGTCCTAAAGAAAGAGGCACAGATCGGATTTGAACCGATGATCAGGGTGTTGCAGACCCACGCCTTACCACTTGGCTACTGCGCCATTTATATATTGTATTCATATAACTCTTTTATTATACCAGTAAAATGTAAAAGCGTCAACTTGAAAAACATATAATGAACTCTTATAATGAAAAAAGAAATTTAGGAAAACAGAGGTCGGTTTATCGATGACAATAGAGTATAGAATAATAGGAAATGAAATAGAGGTTGTTCGATGCTATGGAATGGATTCAAAAGTTGTTATCCCTGAGAAAATTGCTGGAAATTTTGTAACCATGATTGCTCCATATGCGTTCTCAGATCGAAAAAGAGAAGAAGAAAAAGAAGTTCTTGTGTATGAGCAAGAGTCGGATCGTCTTTTCTGTGACCAGTTTCGTTTATTGGCTGGGGAATACGTAAAGGAAATTCAATTTCCGAATCGTGTAAAAAAAATTGGAAATTATATTTTTTATGGTTGTAAAAATCTAAATGGCATTTCCTTTTCCAATACGCTTACCCAAATTGGAAGTGGGGCGTTTACGGGATGTGGTGTTTTGAATCAATTAACTGTGAATATGATTTCGGGAAAACAATCTTGTGTCAAAGAAATTTTAGGAGATCTGTGGCAGAGAATAGATGTAACGTTTGTTTATCCAAAAGAGCAGACAAAAGTAAAAGTAGTATTTCCAGAACATTACGAAGAGGCAGTGGAGAATACGCCGGCTAGAATTTTGTTTACAAAACATCATGGCTCGGGAAATGATTATCGGCAATGTTTTTTTGAAAGAACTTTTGATTATCAAAAATATGATGGCTTATTTTCCATAGCGGAGGCAAGAGAAACGATAGACGTGCTGTCAGATATTGCTTTTTCAAGATTGATGTATCCACAGCAACTTTCATTGAAAGCGAAAGAAAAATATGTAGCTTTTATAAAGGAAAATATTTCCCAAATGCTTCCTTATCTTTTGAAAGGGGATGCAATGGAGGAATTGAAATGTATCACGCATTATCAAGCTTGGACAAAAGCGGGGATAGATGAAGCAATTGAAATGGCTTCTACAAACCAAAAAGTAGAAATGACAGCATATCTTATGAATCAAAAACAGAAAAAATTTCAAACGAAAAAGAAAAAATATTTCTTATAATAAAACAAATGGAGGAGATATAAAAGGTGCAAAAATGGAAGGAGTTTGATGAACAGGAAGCGGCAGTACGTTTGGATGCATTGGGAAGACAGATCCTTCTTGCAGCCAGGGATGAGTTGTATATGGGGATGCGTTTCCTTGATGTTGCGTTATGTAGTTTTGAGTATGTAATGGATACAACAATTTCACCATTTGGCACAGATGGAAGAATGATTTATTTTCATCCACAGCATCTTGGTGGAATGTATCGAACGAATAGAGTGGAAGTAAATAGAGGGTATCTCCATATGGTCATGCATTGCATTTTTAGACATTTCTTAAAAGGAGATCAAAAAGATGCCTATTGGAATTTGAGCTGCGATATTGCAGTGGAACGAATCATTGACGGTTTTTTTCATCGTTCTGTTCGACGTCCTAAAAGTCTTTTGCGAAGAGAAACTTATAGAAAGCTGGAAAGTGCAAAAAAAGTACTAAATGCGGAAAGAATATATGTATTATTAAAGCAATGGAAATTGACAGAGAAAGAATTTGATAAACTAGTACAAGAATTTTACGTCGATGATCACAAATATTGGATGTCAGAGGATCCAAACAAAAAACCAGAGCCGGATTTAGAACAAAATTGGAAAAATATAGAAGAACAGATGGAAACAGATTTGGAAACTTTTTCAAAGGAAGCGTCTGAACAAAGTGGAGATTTGCTTGGGCAGATCAAAATAGAAAACCGAGAAAAATATGATTATAAAAAATTTCTCAAAAAATTCGCTGTCATGAGAGAAGAAATAGGAGTGGATTTGGATACATTTGACTATTCATTTTACAGCTACGGGCTTCGTTTATACGGTAATATGCCTTTGATCGAGCCGCAGGAAACAAAAGAAGTAAAAAAAATTGATGATTTTGTTGTTGTAATTGATACATCCATGTCTTGCTCTCAAGAACTTACTAAAAAATTTTTAGAAGAGACATATTCTGTACTTCGTGATGAAACTAGTTTCTTGAAAAAGGTGAATGTTCATATTTTGCAATGTGATGAGAAGGTGCATTCGGATGTGAAGATCACTACAAAAGAAGAATTAGAAGCCTATATGGAGAATCTAGAGTTGTATGGGCAGGGAGGAACTGATTTTCGACCTGCATTTGCCTATGTGGATGAACTCTTAGAGCAGGGAGAATTTCAGCAATTGAAAGGGTTAATTTACTTTACAGATGGATATGGAATTTATCCCAAAAAGATGCCATGCTATAAGACGGCATTTGTATTTATGCAAGATGATTATCAAGACAGAGAGGTTCCGCCATGGGCTGTGAAATTGATTTTATGTGAAGATGACTGGAAAATAGAAAATTGAAAGGATAGAAAATATGGATATAAAAAGAGCAAAACAAGAAGTAAAAAATTCAATAGAAGCATATCTTTCAAAAGATGAGTATGGAGCCTACAGAATCCCCGTAATTCGGCAAAGACCAGTGTTTCTAATCGGACCGCCGGGTATAGGAAAAACACAGATTATGGAGCAGATTGCAAAAGAGTGTGGGATTGCATTGGTTTCTTATACTATTACACACCATACTAGACAAAGTGCGATTGGTTTGCCGTTTATAAAAGAAAAGACTTATGGCGAAAAAACTTATTCTGTTACAGAATACACAATGAGCGAAATTATTGCTTCTGTGTACGAAAAAATGGAACAGACAGGTTTGAAAGAAGGAATTTTGTTTATCGATGAGATTAACTGTGTTTCGGAAACACTTGCGCCAACTATGTTGCAGTTTTTACAGGGGAAAACATTTGGAAACCAGAAAGTGCCAGAAGGATGGGTCATTGTAGCAGCGGGTAATCCGCCAGAGTATAATAAATCGGTGCGGGAGTTTGATGTGGTCACCTTGGATCGAATCAAAAAGATTGATGTAGAAAGTAATTTTGAAGTGTGGAAGGAATATGCCTACAAACATGAAATTCATGCTGCAGTCATTTCATATTTGGAATTGCGAAAAGAAAATTTTTATAGAATTGAGACAACGGTGGACGGAAAATACTTTGCTACTGCAAGAGGATGGGAGGATTTATCCCAGCTAATCAAAACGTATGAATATCTAGGTAAGACAGTGGATCGAGAGGTAATATTGCAGTATATACAGCATCAAAAAATAGCAAAAGATTTTGCAAATTATCTGGAATTATATTACAAATATAAAAAAGACTATGCAATCGAACATATTTTAGATGGGCACTGGGAAGTAGGAACGTTAAAGAAAATAAGAACAGCACAGTTTGATGAACATTTAAGTATTATCAGTCTTTTGAATGGAAAGCTAAGTGAGCACTTTAAGACCTGTTATGAGAACGGAGATCATGTTGAAAAACTTTATAATTATTTGTTGATTTACAAGCAAAATCACGATACACTGCATATGGAAGATGTTGTCAAGATGGCCAACGCTGATTGGGGTGAGAAGAAAAAATCGGAGTTACTTACTCCTCAGGAAGATTTAGCTTTTCGCTGGGTGGTGAATAAATTGGAGACATTGACAACAAGTATCCGAGGGGAATCGCTTACACATCAGCAGGCGTTTGAAAAGATCAAAGCGCAGTTTGATGAAGTAGTACAAGAAGAGGAAAAAGAAACATCAAAAACAGCAGAAAAGCTGGAAAATGTATTTCATTTTATGGAAGACGCTTTTGGAGAAAGTCAGGAAATGGTTGCCTTTATTACGGAGCTTAATGCGAATTACTACAGTATGTGGTTTATTAAGGAAAATGGAAGTGATTTATACTTTAAGTATAATAAAGGTCTATTATTTGATACACGTCAAAAGAAACTGGTACATCAAATGGAAGACATCGAAGAAATGTTAAATTTTTCATTGAAATAACAAGGGATTCAAAGAAAAGGATAGAAAATGAGCAAAAAACAGAATCGAAAAAAGAAAAAAAAGAAGACGGTGGGAGAAATTGTCATAAATATCTTATTGTATATTGCGATTGCAATTTTTGTTTTTTCCCTGGTCAAAGTTGTGATTATGTTGGTTCCATATTACAGGGGAGAAAAAACATATGATCAAGTAAAAGCGAATGCAATTGTTGTAGAACAAAAAGAAGAGCAAGAAGAGCAGGAAGAGGAGAAGCCGACGTTTCAAGTGGATTTTCAAAAATTAAAAGAAGAAAATCCAGATACGGTAGGCTGGATTCGGTTTGACGAGCCAGCTGTAATCAGTTATCCAATTGTAAAAAGTTCTGATAATCAAGAATATTTGTCGTTGACGTTTTCTAGAACGCCAAATAAGCTGGGAGCTATTTTCATGGATAAAGATAATTCTTCTGATTTTTCTGATCGTAATACGATTATATACGGCCATAATATGATGGTTGGAGAGCAAATGTTCACGAGTCTTCATAATTACAATGAAGAAGATTTCCTACGCAAACATCCGTATTTTTATATCTACAATCTAGACAATAAAGAAATGAAATTTCGTATTTTTTCTGTAGGTGAGATAAAAAGTGAAGAAGATAATTATAGAATTGACTTTCCGACAGAAGAGTCAGTGAACCAATTTTTAGAAACATGTAAAAATTCATCCTATTATGATGTGGATGTAAAACTGGATGCACAGTCTAAAATTGTCACATTATCTACATGCACAGATTCAAACAGTGCAGAGAATCGTTTTGTCATACAAGGAGTACTGGAGGAATAGATATGGAAAATAAATTTGAAGTTGGTGATGTGATTAAAATGAAAAAAGCACATCCATGTGGAAGTCATGAATGGCAGATTTTACGTGTGGGGGCAGATTTCAGGTTAAAATGTATGGGGTGTGGACATCAGATTATGATCGCAAGAAAGTTAGTGGAAAAGAATACAAAAGAAATTCACAAAAAGGCTTGATATAAAGCGATATATATGCTATTATATGTATTCGTGACGTACTGTGAAATCTAACGGTTTCACGTAGATCAAAATTCCTTGTTCCCATTGAGATAGGGAGCCAGAGACCATAAGGAGGTGCAAAAGACATGAACAAGTACGAATTAGCTGTTGTAGTCAGTGCAAAAATCGAAGACGACGCTAGAGCAGAAGTTGTTGAAAAAGTGAAAGAATTAATCACAC
>JARHYE010000088.1 GCA_029258605.1 Ruminococcus sp. | reverse complement strand
ATATGAAATGTCCAAAATGTGGCAAAGAAGTTGAATTACAGACAAAAAAAGTGGGCACAAGCGAAAGCGGAGACCCTATCTATAATGAATATGCAATCTGTAGAGATTGTAAAAAGCAGTGGAACCTCGATAAGCAGCGTGCAAAAAAAGCGGCAGAAGCTACAAAGAAAGAAGAAAAGGTAGCTCCTGTAAAAGAAAGCGCTCCAAAAGCATCTCCTGTAAAGGAAAGCACTCCAAAAGCAGCTCCTGTGAAAGATCAATCATTGGATGAAGTTCCTGTAAAAAAAGCTCCTGCAAAAAAAGTGGCACCACAAGAACGCCCGGTGGCGAAAAAACCTGTAAAAGCAAGACCCGTTGAAGAGTCTGTTCAAAAACCTGTAAAAGCAAGAAAAGCTTCCGCTCCTACCTCTAGACCTGCTCCAAAAGCTCCAGAGACAAAAGAGCCAAAATATAGCAATATCCCACCAAAAAAAGTACGTGCAAAGCGTGAGGAAGCCGTAAAAAGCAATTATGAAACCATGCTTTCTATCAATCCAGACGTAGAGGAGCCTTCGAAAAAGAAAGTTGTTCCGAAATTCCGTATTTTACGTATCTTACTTGGAATTATTTCTTTGGCGGCATTTGGTTTTTTTTGCTACAAAGGACTCATCGCAGGACTCGATGATGTAACATCTGGTAAACTTACTTCCATTGGTTCTATCTATATTATTTTAGCTACTTGTATGCTTGTAAGTGGACTTCTTCTTTTAATTTTACAGAAGAAAAATTCCCTTGTTGCATTCCTCATTCCTACCCTATTCTATCTTGGTAGCGCAGTGTTTGCCTTTTTCATGAAATCAAAAGATATCTTTTTCTTGTATATAGCCGTTATTTTTGCTGTAATGACTATTATCATGCTGATTCTTACATTTGCTTCTAGAGGAAATGATGAATTTGATGATGACGAAGAGGATGACGAGGACGACGACTTTGATGTAGATGAGTTTGACAACGATGAATTTGACGATGAGTTTGATGATGACGAATTCGACGATGAATTTGATGAAAATTAATTTTTCTTTCACAAAGTTTTTATGAAAATGATACCCCTGTTGACTTTTTAAAAAGTCGACAGGGGTGTTTTATTATGAATCGTATTTATTTGTAAAATAAGAAAGAAGTGGACGGGCACTAATTTCTCTATGGCACACTCTTTCGATCACTTCTTTGGAAGTATATAAGCTTCCGTACTGGTGAATCTTTTCATTCAGCCAAGAAGTAATTTCTTTTATCTTTCCTTCTGCCAAAATCTGATCCACAGATCCCATTTCTTCTTCTACCTGCTCTAAGAGCATTCCATCATACACAGATCCAAGCAAGTAGGACGGGAAATATCCAAAGCTACCGTCAGACCAGTGCATATCCTGCATAATTCCTTCTGCATCACTTTGTGGTACAACCCCTAAAAGTTCTTCCATCTTTTGATTCCACAATTTTGGAAGTTCACTCGTTGGTACATGGTCGATAAAAATAGCTTTTTCCATTTCATAGCGTAAGATAATGTGCATACAATATGTCACTTCATCTGCATCTACTCGAATCAGACTTGGTTTTACTACATTGATTGCTTGCATAAATACATCCAATGGAACATTCTTTAACTGTGGAAGAATCTCTGCAACTTGATCATAAATTGGAATCCAGAAATTCTTATTTCTTCCTAACATATTTTCGTAAAACCTTGACTGACTTTCATGCAATCCCATAAGATCAATTTCTTCTACAGCTGTGTCTTTATATTTTTCATTTACATTCTGTTCAAAAATCGCATGTCCACCTTCATGAATCGCACTGAACATTGATGAGATTGGTGCTTCTTCGTCATAAGAATTGGTAACTCTGACATCACCATGACACAACGTGATTGTAAATGGATGAACACTCTCTGCAGTGGTTCCGCGATCAAAATTGAATCCAATATAGTCAAGCAGCACATCCTGTACTTTCTTTTGTGCCTGGATATCGTATTTTCCTTCTAAAAGCGAAAGATCTGGTTGTGGCTTAGATGTAATCTTATGGATCAATGGTTTTAAGCCTTCTTTTAATTCTGTAAAAATAGTATCGATTGTGTGGCTATCCATCCCTTCTTCGTACATATCTAACAGAACCTCATAAACATCCTTGCCTGGCTCAATGTAGTGAACAAATTCTTTTGTCATGGAAATAATCTTATCCAAATGTGGTTCATAGATTGAAAAATCATCCTTTGCTTTTGCTTCTTCCCATGCATGCTCTGATCTTGCTTTTTCCGTCACAAATTCTGTATAAAATGTTTCTGGAACTCGTTGAAATCTTGTATATTTTTTTTGCTCTCTTTTTACTGTAAGTGCCATTCCCTCTTCTAATTTTTCGAATTGTTCTGGCTTTGAAAGTTCTTCTAAAATTGCTCCGTATTCTTTGGATGTTGACATTCTAAAGCTCTCTGTGGAAAAAAATCCAATGGATTCAATCTTACTTTCCACAGAATCTTTTGGGGCTGCAGTCTGCATATCCCACGCAAGCATTGTCTGTGCCTGGTCAAATTTCTTTCTTCTCTTTAAATATTCTTGAAATGATTTTAATGTATCTTCCATATATACCTCCCGATTCATTTGATAGCAAAAGTATAACATATTTTTTCTATCCTTCATATATTAATGACAAAACAGTTTTTTTACAGGAGAATTTTATGAAAAAACGTACGTGTTCCATCTTACTCATTTTGTCTCTGAGCCTGCTACTATTGAGTGGGTGTGCATCTTCCAAATCGTCTACACCTGCTAGCGTAGATCAGACGATGTCTGACACAGAAACACCAAAAGATTTAACAAAAGTTACACTAAATGAAGTGGCACACTCTATTTTTTATGCTCCTATGTATGTCGCAATCGAACGTGGCTACTTCGAAGAGGAGGGCATTGACTTAGAACTTGTATGTGGATTTGGTGCCGATAAAACTATGACGGCTCTTCTTTCCGAAGAAGCTGATATTGGATTTATGGGATCTGAATCCTCCATCTACACCTATAACGAGGGAGCCAAAGATCCTTTCGTAAATTTTGCGCAACTCACTCAACGTGCAGGGAACTTCCTTGTTGCAAGGAAAGAAATGCCTGATTTTTCTTGGCAAGATTTAAAAAACAAAAATGTTATTGGCGGACGAAAAGGTGGTATGCCAGAAATGGTCTTTGAATATATTCTAAAACAAAACCAATTGGATCCATCCAAAGATCTTTCTATTGAGCAAGGAATTGATTTTGGTTCTACCGCTGCTGCTTTCGCCGAAGGGCAAGGAGACTTTACCATTGAATTTGAACCTGGTGCTACCACATTAGAGCAAGAAGGAAAAGGAACTGTTGTTGCTTCTCTTGGAGAAAGCAGTGGTTTTGTACCTTATACTGCATTTTGCGCCAAAAAAAGTTTTATCGATAAAAATCCTGACTTAATCCAACATTTTACAAATGCACTTCAAAAAGGAATGAATGACGTTGCTTCTATGTCTGCAGAAGAAATTGCAACTGTGATTGAACCTCAATTTCCTGAAACCAATCAAAATACCATCACCACGATTGTATCCCGATATGCAAATCAAGATACATGGAAAGATAATCTCATTTTTGAGGAAGAAAGCTTTACACTCCTACAAGATATTTTGGAAAGCGCAGGAGAATTAACACAGCGCGCCCCTTACGAAACATTGGTAACTACAAAATTTGCCAAAAAATCTGCTCATACCAAGCATATCGCTCGGCATTAGGGTTCCTTAGTTTTTAGAATCTACAAAAGTCTAGTCAAGCATGGATGAAACTCCCTGCCTGGCTAGGCTTTTCTTTACTTATACTCCATCAATATTCCCTGCTGAAATCAGTCGTTCCCACATATAGTATCCATGTAACAGCTCTTTCTCTAACATTTCTTCTGTTTTATACGGTAAGATTTCTTCTTCCAGTTCTGGAATGCTTGATATCTTACCTTCGATAAATTCAGCCAATCGATCTGCTGCCGATTTTGCCCTAACAGAAACACCTGCCAAGCGAATATCCAAAATTTCATAACCAAAAGGTTTGTATTCTTTCATCCAGATCTTTCGCCTTTCCAATCGAAGATTTTCCGCCAATTCCTCGATTTCATTCAATTCATTCTTTATGATAGAATCCATTTCCTCCAACTTTTTCTTATAATAAGCCCTTTTAATTCTTTCTGTAATCCCTGCTTTCTTCTCCAAAAGTTTTGCCAAAATTCGATAATATTGGAACAATTGATTCTCTTCTTCCTGGCCTTTTTCCATACAAATCACCGACAATGTTTCCGCCAGTTTTTTATAACGAAACTTTAATTTATTTTCATCATACATTTTTGTAAAAAGCCCCATTAGATTGTCTTCATATAAAATGGTTTTTGATGGATTTTCGCAATATTGATTATGTTTTTCTTCCTCATAATTTGGATTATCAAATGCGTCTAAAAGTAAATAATGATCCCATTCTTTTCCAAAACAAAAACGAAATCTATTTGCCACCGCTTCCTTTGACGGATTTTTTGAAAAACCATATTCTCCATATAAGGCTAAAATTGGTAGCATGGTAAGCAGTGGTGTTTCTGCTCCATTGTCCATCCATACTGTACAAAACACATCCCGAATTCCCGTGTTACAACACGCCTGCAATGCATCCTGTGTTGACTTCAGTGCTTTACTAACTCCCGGAGCTACCCCATTCCATGTCCAAGCCCCTCCTGCAAAAACAACTGGATTCCCCAATTTTTGATGTAAATGAATATATTTTTCATAAAACGAAATCCCTTCATTATAATAATCCCAATAGCAAAGAGTCACTTGATCTGATAAATTACCTGGATTTTTAGGCTCTGCATCTTCCGATAGGCTATAATAATCTTCGACTCCAAAATTTAATTTCAAATACATATCTGACCATATGATCGGAGTCAGTCCCAACCGTTCACACTCTTGCGTCAACCATTCCAAATGTCGTTTCATAATATCTGCCGGCTCGCAATATCCTTTTTTCTCCAAATATTGTCCACGCCCTAGATGCGCTGCCTCATCCATTCCTAAATGAACAATTCCTCCAGAAAAACATTCAGACACCGTTTTCAACATGGCTTGAAGAAGTTTTTCCGTGTGTTGCTCTTCTAAAAATAAAATATCATCAATATCTCTATATGCTGCAAACATTGGCTGTTTCAACACACTTTTCAAATGTGCCAGGGTCTGTATACATGGAATCAATGTGATACCAAAAAGCTGTGCATATTGATCACATTCTTTCATTTCCTCCTTCGAATATCTCCCTCTTAAGTATCCCCAGTATGGATATCCCTCTATTTCCAGTGTATCTTCCATATACAGATACAAACGGTTCATTCCAAATTCCGCAAGTCTGACGATATATGTTTTTATTGTTTCCACCGTTGGAACACAATTTCTGGAACAATCCATCATAAGCCCATTGGATTCATAATTGGAAAATTCCTCCAAAACAAACTGTTGCTTGCTTTTATGTTGTAGAAGCAAGGATACTCCACGAAAAAAATGTGCTTTTTGCTGATAATAAATGATACATTTCTCGTTCTGTTTCTCAACTCTTAGCTTATTTTCCTCAATCTGTTGACAACTGATTTGCAATTCAGCATCTTGAACTTCTTTGACTAGCATATGCTGATGTACGTTCAACAAAATTTCTAATCCTTTTTCAAAACAAATACTGTTACTGCCAGCCAAATAAATTGTCTTGTCAATCATAAAGTCCTCCTTTTCCGTCTTTATTCTGCTGCACTTTCATTCAAAAATTACATCAAAATAAATGACATCACGATAATTTCATAACTCTATATTCAGATGGATACAGATCTGTACTTTTTTTAAACACTTTAGAAAAATAACTTGAATCTACATATCCTACCATCAAAGCAACATCTTTCGTCATCATTTCAGGGTAATTCACTAAAATTTCTTTCGACTTTTCAATTCTTATATCCTGTATATAATGATTCGGAGTAACCCCTTTATATTCTCTGAACAGCTTACTTAAATACGACGGAACTAACCCAAATTCTTGAGCCAACATTTTTGTTGTGATCCGTTCCGTATAATGTTCTTGAATATAGGAGTCTAACCTTTTCACTAGGTTTTCTGTACTTTCTTCTCGATTTGGGCACATAAATTCCTGACACCAAAAGGAAAATTCTTGGAACACTTCCTGAAGTCCATCTGATCTTATAATAATATCGTTGATATCTCTACTGGAACTTTCATTTTCTTCATCCGAAAATACCGTTTGGTACGCTTGAATATATAAAATGATTTTATTTAACGTTAATTCCAAATCATATTGCGTAATCTTTTCCTCCTCCATTTGCTTTTGCAAATCTTTCAATATCATCTGAAGCCCTTTCATTTTATTATTTTTCACCATATACTGTAACGTTTCTTCTGTTGCCCGGGTCATGCAAAAAGAAGATCTTTTTTTATCTGTCTCAATTATCTCTTTTTTACCATATCTCCATTTCATGCAGATTTGTTTTCTTAGTTGATGTATAGATTTACTTAAATCCATAAGATTTCCACATGGAGAACCAAATGCCACTGCTACCGGCGTCTGTATCAATTGCGTATTTAACAATTCATCAATCACTACTCTTGTATCAATATTTTCTTTGGATTCCAACAACAAAATGATCTCATTTGCATATTTCCCTAAATACAAATAGGTTGTTTTTTTGCATTTTATATGTTCTTCTATCCATTCTTTAATCTCTATACTATTCCATAAAAGATTCTCAAACACATCCTCTTCGACATTCCCTCTGCAATAAGATTTTGCAATCATATAAATTGGATATATAGGGTTAAATTCCACCTTCTTTCTATCATTCCACAATTCTTCTTCTTGAAACTTACCAGAATTTCTTTCAAACAAAACCTGTTTTAATACAATATTTTTTTCATTTTCTTTTTGTGATAGAATACTTTCCTTAAGTTCCTGAAGAAGCGAATATAATTCTTCTTTATCTATCGGTTTTAACAAATATCGTTTTGCTCCATATTTGACAGATTGCTGTGCATACGAAAAATCTTGATAACCACTGATAATCACACTCATTGTTTGAAGTACATTTTCTTTTATATATTTTAAAATTTGCAATCCATCTATAACCGGCATATTAATATCCGTAAAGACTATATCAACCGTTTCTTGCTTTAAATAATCAAGCGCCTCCTTTCCCGTAGCTGCCATCTTAACAACTTGAAAATCTGAATCTAGTTTTTCAATCAATTTACTAATTCCACGCAATAATGGATATTCATCTTCTGCAACAAGCACTCTGATCATCTAAGCGATCCTCCTATCAAAACCACTGCTCCGTCTTCATCATTGTACAAACGAAATTCAAAATTATTCACATAACAAATCTTCATACGCATATAAATATTCCAGATTCCCATCCCCTCAATCCGAATATCTTTCAGAGTGTTTTTCATTTGACTAAACGAAAATGTTTCTACCATTCGATAGAACTCTTCCAAATATTCTTTTGAAAAGCCAATCCCGTTGTCATGAATTTCTATCATCCATTTTTCATGCTTTTCATATACTCGTATTTTTATTTTCCAAATAGGTTCCATTTTTTTGAAGGAATGTTTAAAACTATTTTCACAAATAGGCTGAATAATATATTTAGGAATTCGCGTCTTGTATAACTGCTCATCTACTTCGATTTGATACAAAAACGAGTTTTCATACCGGACTTTCATCAATTCCATATAATCAAGCGCATAGTCTACTTCATTTTTTATCTGACTATATCCATCACCCATATGTGATCCATAATCTAACATCCTTCGCAATCTCATACACATATTGGGGATTTTATCGTTTCCATCCACTTGAGATTCGATGGATATAATTGCTAATATGTTATAAAGGAAGTGAGGGTTCATCTGAGACTGCAGCGCAAACAACTGTGCCTTTAGTTCATTTGTTTCAGACGCATATTCGCGCTCTATCGCTTCTTTCAGTCTTTGGATCATTGCTGTAAATGCATGTTGAATTCTGACAAATTCGTCATTATCTTTCCATTGCTCTACCTCTAACTGTAAATTCTCTAAAGTCATATTTTTTACAGACTCATTTAATTGCTCCAATGGTTTTGATAGCTTTCTAACTATAATAATTTCTGTTCCAAAAGCAATACAAAGTATCAAAATAAAACTAATCAATATCACCAAGTTATATTGATTAAAAAATGAAAGTTCAGAACCCTCCGCTTTCATAAATAATACTTGATAAGGCGCATTCTCCAATGTTCTTGTATATACAGAATACCCAGAAACACTTGTCGCTTCTTTCTCTTGAAGAGCTGTTTTCAATTTCACACATGTTTTTTGCAATTGGTCTATATTTTCATTTTCTTTCAGTAATGAATTCATATAAACAATATCATCTTCGTGAAACACGACTACATAAGTATCTTCGTCACTGTCTTCTATTAGTCTGTCTAACCATTTCACATTTTCTTGAACTTCAACATACGCATATACATTTTCATTTGTGATATGATTTTTTATCTGACGTACAACTGAAAAATAGGATTTTTCAGCAATTCCCGTATCATTTAAAATATCATTTGAAAACCAACCATAATAAACCTTTTGATTACCAGACGTAAAAGAATTCTGTACTGTATTAAATGTCTCACTTTGAAACCATTTATCTATTCCTGAAGTTGTTGTGATGTCTGTTGCTGTGTATACAAAATCATGGTACTGATTGTATAAACAAATCCTTTTGATTCCATCTTTTTTAAAATTATAAGAATTTAATAATTCAACAATCTCTGCATTTCTTAACGGTTCTTCCGCAAAATAATTTGTCTTTGAAGTTCCTTCTAACTTTTTAAACTCATTTACAATATCAGGATTTGCCGCAATTTGCAGTGCTGTTTTGTCCAAACTATAAAAATGATGATCGAGTTGATTTACCACACTATCCGAAACAATTTTAAAGTCTTCTAATATATTATCTGACATATTAGAGGAGACCTTTTGATAATAAATTGTCCCTAATGTAATCACTACAAATAATATAATTAGATTTTGAGCCAGTATGATCTTTGTTTTAAATTGGAACTTTCGAAACATATTTTTCCTTCCTTTGAATTCATATTCAAAATTAACTTCTATATTGTACCATGCTGGCAAAAAAATCTATAGATAAGATGCACCACCCGTTCTTAAATCACGATCATTTACCCTTTTACAGCTCCCGCTGTCATTCCTTCCACAATATATTTTTGCAGACAAAGATAAAGTATCACAACTGGTAATATCGTAAACATGATTGCTGCAAATACATATTGCCAATCACGTGCATATAAACCATAGAAATTATAAACCATCATAGGAATTGTAGCATTTTCTGAACTACTCATCAAATACAATGGAATTTGAAAGTTATTCCAAACACTAATCGCAGCAATGATCAAATTGGTAATAACTGCAGGTTTCATAATCGGAATCAATACTTTAAAAAACATTTGTAGTGTATTGCATCCATCAATTAAAGCAGCTTCATCTATTTCTCTAGGAATTCCTTTTACAAAACTTGCAAAGGTCATTACTGCAAAGGGGAGATTTACTGCTGTAAATACAAAAATCACACCTATATAGGTTTCCAATAAATGTATTTTTAGTAATAAAAAGTAAGTGGTTACTAATTGCATTGTTGCAGTCAATCCAAATATGAAGTAGTAATATGCAATATTCATCTTTCTATCGTTTCTTCTTGAAATGACAATTCCTGCCATACTTCCAAAAATAATGATCAGAGCAACAGCCGCAATTGTAATAATAAGACTATTCTTGTATCCTCTAAGAATATTGCCTGTTTCTAAAACATGCTGGTAATTTTCTATCATAACTTGTTTTGGTAAGGATAAATCCATATGAAGTGCTTCACCCTGTGTTTTGAAAGAACCTAGCACCATCATAATAATCGGAATTAAAAATCCAGGTGCAATCAAAATGCACAATACAAAAGAAATAACCTTACTTCTACGTCTCGATTTTCTCATGATTCTACCTCTTTCCCTCTTAAAAATTTATTCAACGCAAACGCAATTGCAGCGACACCTATTGATAAGATCACTGAACTGGCACTTGATTTCCCAAGAAGACCTAATCCAAAAGCTCTATATGTATAAGTACTTAAAACCTGTGTATCGAATCCCGGACCTCCACCTGTCAGTGCATAGACCAAATCAAATACTTTTAATCCCCCGGTAATATTCAATGTAATCACAACCGTAAACGAAGGGGCTAACAAAGGGAGGGTAATCTTTTTAAATCTTTGCCATACAGTTGCTCCATCCATTTCTGCACTTTCGTATAATTCATGCGGTACAGACTGCAGACCAGAAATAAATAAAAACATATTGAATCCTGCCCACATCCAGACCTCTATAAAAATAATCCAAAACATTGCTGTACCATATTGTCCCAGCCAGTCCCTCGAAAGATTGGATAGTCCCATAGCAGCCAATCCATTATTTAAAAGTCCATCTTGCTTTAAAATTCCTGTGAACAGAAGTCCTACTATCATACAACTCAACACACATGGTAAATAAAACAATGTTCGAAAGAAACCATTTCCTTTGAATTTTTGTACAACAAGAAGGGCAAGACAAAGTCCTACAATTGTTTTAAAAATTGTTGTCATCACTGCAAAAAGAGCGGTGTTTCCTAAAGAACGTAAAAACACCTCGTCCCCGAATAAATTGATAAAATTTTGTATTCCCGAAAAATGAGGGGAATTCAATCGATCCATGTTCCAATCTGTAAAAGAAAATAAGAATGCAATGATGATAGGTGTAATATAAAAGATGGAATACACAACTATTGCAGGGATACACATCCATCCAGGATACAACTTCTTTTTTATACTTTTTTTCATAAATACGTTCTCCTATAAATGAAAGATGCCATACCATTGTATGGGCATGGCATCTTTATCAAGATCTTATGCTGTTTTTCTTGTATTTAATTAAATGCTTCAGCTCCTTGATCTTTCATATACTGTTCAAAATCTTTCTGGAACTGTTTCATAATTGCAGCCCCATCTTTATCCCCTTTTGCAGGAGCATCCACGTAATATACATACAAACTACTTTCACACAAAGCATTTAAATCCATTACATTGAAATTCCATTCAGGAATTACTTTTCCTGTTGCAATATATTTTTCATTAATTCCCTGTAAATATGATGGAAGTTCTCCTCCATTCACGTCTTTAAATGCTGGAAATCCTGGACGATCTTTAAAATATAAGTCTGCATATTCTGGTGTTGACCAAAGATCAAATACTTTTTTTACTGTATCCAAATTCTTTGAATCTTTATATACTACAAAGCCAGGAGAAGACATATTTTCTGTGACCACATCCACGCCATCTTTCATAGACATCGCAAACATATCTATATTAGCATCTGGATTTGCTTCCAGTACACTTGCTGCAAAGAAATCTCCATTGAAATGCATTGCTGCACTGCCATCTGCAACTGCTGCAATGGCATCATCATATGTTGCTGATGTAAAATTACTATTTACATATCCTTTTTCAAACAGTTCCAGATATTTATCAATCGTTTCTGCAAATTCCGGAATATCTGTCCATTTCATTTCATTGTTCATAAGTTTTTCAGCATATTCCTGAGCCTTATCTGCACCTAATGCCTTTGCAAAGTTGTCTGTCATTAAAATCTGAGGAACCCAACTATCTTTTGGTATATAAATTGGAGTGATTCCTGCCTTTTTTAATTTTTCGCAAGTTTCCAAGAACTCATCCCAACTTTCTGGTGCTTTGGTTATTCCCGCTTTCTTAAATGCATCTACATTGTAAGTAAAGCCGTGGGTACCTGGTACACTCAAAAATGGGAACCCATAAATTTTTTCATCTTTTTTACATTTTACATTATCTGGGATCAAAAGATTGTCTACCCATGCTTCATTGCTCAAATCTGCAAAATTACTTGCTGGATCCACAATATCATAAACTGCCGGAATATTATAATCAATCATATCTGGCGCTTCTCCAGAATTGAGCTTCATCTTAATCATATTAAGGGACTCTGCATCCGGAACCACCTGCACATCTACAACAATATTTTCTTCTTTTTCCAGTTTTTCAATCATAGCTTGTAGACCATCATAATATCTGGATTGTTGAACCATTGCACTAATGGTTACTTTTTCTCCTTTTTCATTTTTGGACGCATCTTTTTTTGTATTTGTGTCTCCTGATCCACTACATCCCGATAGTAAGCCAACTCCAACAACGCATGATAATGCCAGCGATATTGCTTTGTTCATTTTTTTCATCTTGACACCTTCTCCTCTCTTCTCTTTCGGTAAACTTGTTATATATATTTATTATAATTATTATTTTTTTATTGTAAATGTACAAAACTAAAATGGTAGATGTAGAAAAATAAAAAGGAAGAGGCATACAAAACCTCTTCCTTCTTATTTTAATTTTTAAAAATTTCTATTTTCTATTTAGCTAACAGGAGCCAACAGTACCTTTCCAGTACCTCGGAACACATTGACCAATCCTTCGCCAGAAGCTGCAGAACCCAACAATGTCTTGCTAGAACGCTCCACTGTAAAGTCCAAACTACCACTCCAAGCAATCGCCATATTGCCATCTACTTTCAGTTCATCGTTTTGAAGGGTAATCTCAATAAGTTCTTCTTTCGGACACAGAGACTCTACACACAGGACACCCCGCCCCTGGAGGCCTAGATTGAACAAACCTTCGCCGCCTGCCACAGCAGAGGAGATATTGGACCGTGCCACCGTCTTGTGCTTCAAAGTAGATTCGCATGCTAAAAAAAGCCCGTCATCCAACACAATAGAACCATTCCAGTCAGCCACATTTAGAAGAATCAGATGCTTATAGGTAGGCTCCAGCACTAGCGTTCCACTTCCAGTATACTCAGGCTTGATTGCAGACTCACCTGTAACACTTCCACGGAGAGCCTTACCAAAGAAATCACCTACTCCTTTTAGACCAGTGGTAGCTTTCACATCCCCAACCATCCATTGCATCGCTCCAGCCTGAATGGTCACGCTAGACTTACTCACATCGCAGATCAGCTGACGTTTCCGCACATTCATCTCACTGGCATAGTAAGCGGTTACCGCGTTCTCCGGCATCACACTCAAATCACGCTGATACTCAGCAATCATAAAAGCACCCATGCTGTCCAGCACCTTCACATCATCGTTGTTGGTAAAGTTGTTGATCTGATACATTGTTCTTCCTCCTCTTACCATGTAGTTTTTTGTAAAATTTATTGGTAGTATTATAGCACACCTTCTCTATTTCTCACAAGAGATACGTTCTTCACAAACTGCTTTTCCTAATATTTCTCCCATCTTTACAATGGTCTCATATCCTTTTTCTGTATTTTTGATCAATGCTTCCTCAAAGTTTACTGCATCTTTTTGAAGCAACAAAATCACAGTCGATCCTCCAAACTCAAATCGTCCTTTTTCCTGCCCTCTAGAAACCTTCGATTTCTCATGATAATTTACAATTTTTCCTACAAGTAAAGCCCCTACTTCCATCATAAGTATGGTTTTAAAATGTTTACTTTTTAGCAATGAAAACTCTCTTGTGTTTTCTATATAAATTGGTTCCACATCATTTGCCACTGGATTTACTGTATGCAAAATTCCAGGAATTCTATAATTACAAGATTTCTCTCCATCATCTACATAGCAAAATCTATGATAATCATCCACCGTTAATCGAAAGATACATGCATAACCACCTTCGTATTGTTTTGCAAGTTTTTTTGATCGAAGAAGAGAAGGCACCGTATAACGTGTGTGTTTTATATGAAAATAGTTTGTGCCCTCTTCATCCTTTAAGATTGGATAAATCGAAAGCTTTCCATCACATGGACTTACAAAATTTTCCGCTTCCTCTGAAATTGGACGCAACTGTGCTTTAATTTTCCGAGTGAAAAAATCATTGTAAGAGTGATATCTTGTTTCTTCATACAGATCCATATTTATGTTATTTTTCTTCACAAATGGTTCGATCAGACATACGGAATATCTGCTGTCACAAAACTTGCCCGCTAATTTTGATATCCACGGCTGAACAAGCACTTTCAGTAGCATTCTTCCTGCCACTGAGTGGTACATGCACTCTAATAATTGATCTTGCTTCGACTCCTCTGTATAACAATTTCCTTCTCTATCAATGTACTTCATTCCATTCTCCTTTTACGCCAACTATAGTCTTCGCATCCAGCAAAGCCATGGCCATCCTGGGCGAAGGCTGATTTTATAACGAGTAAATAACAGCATAATAAAGACTGCTGTCCCAACAACAAAAACAAGAACTCCTAGCATTTTATTGGTAGGTTTCTTCAATCGAAAATCTACTATAAACAACATTCCTACAATTAATAATGCAAAATGAAGCAAAATACGGAATGTCATATCTGAAACTGCAAACTGAACCATAAACACAAGTGGTAAAACAATTGCCATAGATGTAATCGGCAATCCTCGATAAAACTTCTCACCGGTCTCTGAAACAAGTGCATTTTTTGCTTCCATCACATTAAAAAATGCAAGACGTATTACAGAATTCACACAATACAATGCGATAATTGTCATTCCAAGTGGACCTCGTACTCCTAAGAGATAACAAATCATCGCTGGAAAAATTCCAAAACATACTACATCACACAAGGAATCAATCTGAATTCCAAATGCTTTTTCATCTTCTGTTCTATTTTTCTTTGATCTCGCAATTTTCCCATCAAACATATCACAAAGCCCAGATAGTGCAAGGCACAAAATTGCAATCTTAAAATTTCCATGAATTGCCTGTGTCATTCCAAAAACTGTAATTGCAAGACTTATATAAGTCAATACAACCGTATAGCTATAAAACCCAATCATTTCTACTCTCTCCTGCTTAAAACTTTCTCTTTTTTGTATTGTTTCTGACCAATTGTTAGCTGTGCGCACAGTGTCATCACTGCACTTAATAAAAGTTGCACATAATAGGATATCCCACGACTTAAAATCATTCCTGGAAGTAACATTCCAGAAACAAAAATATACTTAAAAATAATAAGAAATAAGTTCTCACTTATTCCCATCCCTCCTGGTAATGGAAGCATATCTACGGAAACCGATACCATTGCCTGAAGCATAACAACATCATACACATGTGCCCCTCTTAGTCCCAATGCTTTGTATACAAACCATGTAACGAAAAACAGGGAAAACCTTTGAAAAAAGGAAATCACTAATACACGAAATATCACCATTTTATGTGTTTTTAAATACTCAGCAGTTTCGCTGTATTGTACCATAGAATTTGTTATTTTTTCTGTCCGTGCCTCATTTTTCTTTAACAGGTGTATTCTCTCTAATCCGGTTAGTGTTGTAAGTACAATGCTCTTTGCAAGTTTTGGATGAAAAATTAATATTCCAAGGCCTATGCAAAATATAATATTCAATACCAATCCTAAATAAAATACAGGAAGAATTTCCTCAAGATATGTATGCACAAATCCTCTCTGAAAAACAGCCACAAAAATCCCGATCATCACCAAAACTGCTTTATACGTAATCGTAACTACCATAAGAACAATTGTGGCTACTGGAATGGGAATGTTGTTTTTCTTCATATAATATACCTGCATTGGCTGACCACCACTGGCGGATGGCGTCACTGCACTAAAGAAAAATCCCACACTGGAATATAAAAAACAAGTCCGTCTATTTGACTTGATTGATAATGTTCCAAGTAAATAATGAATAATCACAGACTCTCCGGCAATAAATACAATGACCGATACGATTCCTAAAATCAAATACCATAAATTTACTGTCATGATCGTCTCTATGATCTCTTTGACATCTTCTCCTTCAAACACACTATAAATGGTCAATCCAAACACAAGTAGTAGAAAGACAATATTAAAAATTTTTTTCTTCAAAATCTACTACCCCTTTTAATCAGTCTAGACATCATTATAGCAGAAATAAAAAAAGATGCCTATTATTAAAGGCATCTTAAAAAAATATTACGTTTTGTACAAATAAGCACAGGAATTCCCTGCCTATTTTTATGCTTTTTTCACAATATATTCACTTCAATTTTCCTATTGATCACTCCGATATCCTCCAGTGCATTCATCATACGATACACTGTCGCAATTCCAATCGTAGAATCTTTATTATTTGCCTTATAATAAACATCTTTACAACTTTGGCATTGATTATCAAGAAGTACATCTAAGAGTAATAACCGTTGCTTTGTAATTCTGCAACCATTATCTTTTAATTTTTTAATGATCATTTCTTTCGTGTCCACAGCAACCTCCACAACTCTTGCAGTCACCACACTGAAGTGATTTTCCTTCCTTTTTCTCTTTGACAAGTTTCCGAATGATTAGTGCAACTATAACCAGTAGAATTCCACCAACTATATAAGTTCCCATAAGATCACTCCTTTTTATTTTACAAGGATTTTCGCTGCCATATCTTTCCCAATCGCAACCCTTGAATCTTTAATATTAACTATCATATTACCATTTACTACAGAGATGACTGTAACAGTCGCCCCTACAACAAATCCTAAATTTTCTAAAAAACGTTTTGTTTCATCTGTTCCTTTAACCTTGCATACTTCGCAAGTTTCTCTTTCCTTTAATAATGAAAGTGGCATTTTATTCTCTTCTTTCCTGATTATATTACGAATGATTCTCATTCATTTTCTGTAGTTAGTATAAACTAACTTTCTTGGATTGTCAATACCATTTTCCTTGCTTTTGTACAGTGCACATGATACAATAATAAAAATTACTATTTTTAATAAAGTGAGGTGCGATTGATGAAAACTACAGAATCTATTGAAAATTACCTGGAGACAATTCTGGTACTGAGTCAGAAAAATCCGGCTGTAAGGGCCATTGATATTGTGGACAGACTTGGCTTTAAAAAATCAAGTGTCAGTGTTGCTATGAAGCATCTTCGCGAATTAAAATATATTACAGTATCAAAAGAAGGGTTTATCTCGTTTACAGCAGACGGTAAAAAAATCGCTGAGATGATTTTTGAAAGACACAAGATTATTAGTAGCTTTTTGATGAACCTTGGCGTGGATGAAAAAATTGCGGTAGAAGATGCGTGCCGTATCGAGCATGTGATCAGCAAAGAAAGTTTTGAAGCACTAAAGAAGCATATATTAAGAGAAACACCATCCCTTTAATTGGATGGTGTTTTTTATGTTATCGTTTTTCTATTTGCTTTCGGTATCGTTTCAGTTCTACCTCTGCCTTTTCAAAGGTTGGCATTCTCCATTCCCAATTTGGACTTCCCACAGTGCCTGGAGTATTCATATGACCTTCTTCTCCAAGTCCTAGTATATCCCACATTGGAATGATTGCGTACTGTGCTTTTGACTGAAGTGTATATTGCAACAGTCTGTCTTTCACAGTTCCATGGGTACATCCTGATTTTTTTAGGAAACGTCGTACTTTTCTTTTCGATGCAGTCGTAAGATTTCCATACCATTCCATCAAAGTATCATTATCATGGGTTCCAGTATAGATAATCATATTTTCTACGTCCAAAAACGTATCTTTTGCGTATTTTCCCTTTGAATCAATACAAAACTGAAGCACTTTCATCCCCTTTAACTGATAGTGATTTTTAAGATCCAGCACTTCTTTTCTTAAATCTCCTAAATCTTCTGCAACAAGATTTAGATTCGAAATCTGCTCCCTCATTCGATCTAGAACTTCATATCCTGGTGCTTCCACCCACCCTCCTTCAATGGCAGTCGGACAGGAAGCTGGAATTTTCCAAAAAGTATCAAACGCTCGAAAATGATCAATTCTCACAATATCAAAAAGTCGGCTGCTATGGCCAATTCTCTCTACCCAAAACTGATAATTGGTTTCTTTTAAATGATTCCAGTCATAAATTGGATTTCCCCATCTTTGTCCTGTAACACTAAAATAATCTGGTGGAACTCCTGCCACAAAAATAGGTTTGTTGTCTGCGCCAATCAAAAAATTTTCTCTATTTGCCCAAACATCAACAGAGTCTACTCCCACATAAAAAGGAACATCTCCCATGATTTCAATTCCATTTTCATTTGCAGTCTTTTTTAATCTTTCCCACTGGCGATAAAATAAATATTGAAGAAACATATGGTAGGATGCCTCTTCTTGTACCTCTTCTTTTAATACTTTTCGCTCTTTTGGCCAGTTTCTATCCTCTTCCGCCCATTCATTCCAACAACGGTCATTGTTTTTTTGTTTTAACGCACGAAATACACCATACTCCAAGACCCATGTTTGTGAAAGGAAGGTTTGATAGTCCTCCTCTTTTGTTTTTTCCTGAAGAACAAATGTGCGATAAGCTTCCCTTAAATATGGTTCTCGAAACTTACGTACTTCTTGAAAATCTAGTCTTTTGTCCATTGCCCTGTAAACGGGTGGTTTCTCTTTTAGGAGCCCATTCCAAGCTAGCTCATCCAAACTAATGTACAAATCGTCCCCTGCAAAAGAGGAGTAAGGCTGATAAGGAGAATTTCCAAATCCCGCAGGATTGAGTGGCAAAATCTGCCAAATACGAATTCCGTTTTCCGTCAGAATCCTTAGAAATTCATAGGCCTCTTTCCCCAATCCCCCCACTCCTATTTGGGATGGTAAGGAAGAAATTGGCATTAAAATCCCTGTTTTTCTCATACTCTGATCCTCTCTTACAATTTCCAGATTTCTTTGTTGTATTCTGCAATTGTACGATCAGATGAAAAATAGCCTGCTTTTGCAATATTTACAAGCATTTTCTTCGCCCATTTTTTTTCATCTTCATAATCTATGATCATCTGCTCTTTTGTACGAATATAATCTTTCACATCAAGAAGCGTCATAAACCAGTCTTTTCCTACGATTTCTTTGTATAGTCTTGCCAAATTCACAGGATCTCCGATTCGGATCAAATCTTTGCTGATAATAAAATCAACCAGTTCTTCGATCATTGGATCCTTCTCATATAGTTCTGCAGAACAATATCCTTTCGTTTCATAAAGCTCAATGATTTTTTCTGATTTTTCCCCGAAAATATAAATATTGTCATCGCCAACTAATTGGTGAATTTCTACATTTGCTCCGTCTTCTGTTCCAAGTGTCACAGCTCCATTTAACATGAATTTCATATTTCCTGTTCCCGAGGCCTCTTTTGATGCCAAAGAAATCTGCTCTGAAATATCACATGCCGGAATTAATTTCTCCGCTTTTGTAACATTGTAATTTTCTACCATAACAATTTTAAGATAAGGACTTACCTGCGGATCATTTTCTATCAACTGCTGTAAGCATAAGATCAAATGGATAATGTCCTTTGCAATGGTATATGCCGGAGCTGCTTTTGCCCCAAAAATCAATGTAATTGGACGAACAGGAAGATTTCCTTTTTTTATTTCTTTGTATTTGTAAATAGCATATAAGGCATTCATCTGCTGTCTTTTATACTCATGGAGTCGTTTGATCTGAATGTCAAACACAGAAGTATCATCCACTTCTACTCCTTGCGTTTCCCTTAAATAATCTGCAAGTTGCGATTTAGCATCTTGTTTGATCTCTACTAATTTGGCGAGAACCTCTTCATCTTCTTTATATTCAAGAAGTTTTTCTAGTTCCATAGCATCAGTCAAAAATCCAGTACCAATTAAAGATTCGATATATTTTGCTAATTTATAATTACAGTGTACCAGCCATCTTCTAAATGTAATTCCATTGGTCTCATTATGAAACTTCTCTGGATAAATGTCATAGAATGGTCGTAGTTCCGATTCTTTTAGAATCTCTGTGTGAAGTGCGGCAACACCATTGACAGAATATCCATAATGAATATCGATATGGGCCATATGAACAAGATCTTGGTCGTCTATAATGTAAACACGCTCATCATGAAAGTCTCTTCGAACTCTTTGATCTAACTCTTTAATGATTGGAAGAAGATGAGGAACTACTTTTTCAAGATAGCGTACCGGCCATTTTTCCAGTGCTTCTGCTAAAATAGTGTGGTTTGTATATGCACAAGTCTTTCTTACCACATCAATTGCAGTATCCATATTAAATCCTCTTTGCATAAGAAGACGAATGAATTCTGGGATCACCATAGTTGGATGTGTATCATTAATCTGAACACATACATGCTCATATAGACGATAAAGATCTACACCTCTTTCTTCTGCTTCTTTTAAAATGAGTTGAGCAGCATTGCTTACCATGAAATACTGTTGGTAAATTCGTAAAAGCTGCCCTTTTTCATCGCTGTCATCCGGATATAAAAATAAGGTGAGATTTCGCTTGATATCTTCTTTATCAAACTGGATTCCGTCATAGATGATTCCCTCATCCACTGTATCAAGATCAAAAAGATGTAGTTTATTACATCCACTTTGATATCCTGGAATATCAATATCATACATGGTTGAAGTCAATGTAAAATCTTTAAACGGTACCTCAAAATGACAGTCTGTCTTTGTAAGCCAACTATCCTTTGTCATCCATGGATTTTGTTCCTCATATTGTTTATCCTCTTTAAATTTCTGTAAAAATAATCCTTCGTGATAGTTTAATCCTACTCCGTCCCCTGGCAATCCAAGGGTAGCAATCGAATCAAGGAAACAAGCTGCAAGTCTTCCAAGTCCCCCGTTTCCTAAAGAGGGTTCTAATTCAAGTTCTTCTATTTCTGTCAAGTCTATGTCATATTTCTCTAATACTTGTCTTGTCTCTTCAAATAATCCTAAATTAATCAGATTATTGGACAATAGTTTTCCAATCAGAAATTCCGCAGAAATATAATATAATTTTTTATCTCCGGTATTTCTTTTCATTGTTTTCATTTTTTCTTTTGCGATCGATAGCAAAGCAATATAAATTTCTTCTTTTTCAGCAGAGTTTAATGTTTTTCCAAACTTCTGCTGTAACACATGTTCCAGTGCCTGTTCCATAAAAAACTCCTTTCAAACCCTCTTGGGAAGAGAATATGGAAAAACGGATTTTCTAAGAAAATCCGTTTTTCCTATATACTTAGCCTAAGTATACAACTTTTTTTAGTTTTTTTCTATCTTTTATTTCTGGATGTGAAGAAGTTTTTCTGCATTTGCAATTCGTTCACTTGTAGGCGGATTAATTCCATCCAATGGGTAAGAAATTCCAAGTTCTTTCCATTTAAATGTACCTAATGTATGATATGGCAGAATTTCTACTTTTTCAACATTGTCCAATGTTTGGATAAACGCATCCAATTTTTTCAGATCTTCATCATAATCT
>JARHYE010000085.1 GCA_029258605.1 Ruminococcus sp. | reverse complement strand
CCACATCACACACATCAGACAGGGCAATAAAATCTCCGAAAGAAGACATGCGATCTGCGCCTCTTGCTCTTGCGTATGCACATGCAAGTGGAGATAATTCTCCCAAATCATCTACCCAGTAAATTTTTGCTAAAATATCCGTAAGCGGAAGACCTACTGCTGCACCTGCTGGTGATACATGTTTAAAAGAAGTTGCTGCTGGAAGTCCAGTGGCTTTTTTTAACTCACTAACAAGTTGCCAACCGTTAAACGCATCCAGAAAATTGATATATCCAGGACGTCCGCATAATACTTTAATTGGAAGTTCTCTTCCTTGTTCCATATATATTCTAGATGGTTTTTGATTTGGATTACAACCATATTTTAATTCTAATTCATTCATCGTTTCCACTCCTTACTGATTCTTGTTTACAATTTTTGTTTCATAATTTCCTGTTTCAATATCAATATAACGCACAAACAATGACACTTTATTGTCTGCATTTAAACTCTCCCATAACATTGTTGTAAATGCTTCCATATCATCTGGAATAGCGATAAGTTTTGGCTCACCTTCAAAACTTGGAAGTGGATCCCCGTCACATTTATAAGTATGGATAAAGTGTCCTTCGCCCGCTGTTGGATTTTCATATGCAAATGTATATCTATGGCAACTATCTGGATTTCCATTGTTACTCTTTAAGATGGACATTGCATAATTATATGTTCCATTTTCCACATGCATCACTCCTGAAATACGTGGTGTATAATTTGGTGCATCTGGCTCAAATTCCCTACTTCTTAAACTCTGTTCAAATGTCATCTGCTTGTCCATACCCTCATAAATTGTATCGGTCTGATCTCCATTTGTCACAATCGTCTTATTTCCAAGCACTCGAACTGGTGCATAAATGATCAGACTTGGATCTGTAAGTTTTGACTCATCAAATGCCTGTGTGCGAATTCCTTTTCCCTCTTCTACAAAAACACGGTTACGACTATTCTCACTACGTCCCATAATAAAATATGCTGTAACAGCTTTTTTCCCGTCCGCACTTTTTCCTATGATGATTCCTCTTCCTGGGTATGAATTTTCTTTCAATTCCTGTTCGATCGATAACATCTGCATATAAGCGATTCTCCTTTATCATTTAGTTCTATTAATAACTACAGGCTAATTATAAATGTAAACTTATAAAAGTACAATATTTCTACCACCTATTCAGGGTATGAAAAAAACTAATTCTCATTAAGAAGTTTTTCTAATCATGCAAATGAAAAGAGACGTCTGCTCCTCCAGACGTCTCTTTCTCTATTATTTCCTTTCATCAAGATATGGTTTCATCTTTGAATTTACCAGTACTTTAACCGAAACAATATCACTCATTTGATACGAATATACGGTTCGATTCTTTATATCTTTCATCACTTTATCTTTTATTGTCATCAGAACTTTTAATTGTGATTCACTATAATTTTGTGAAAGGTAAACGGAATAAATTTCCCCTTTGGTTTGCTCTACATTGTCGTCATATTCAGAATCGTAGATCGTTTGTACAACTGGAGTATGTTCTATCTCCTGATGTCTTTCTTCCACTTTGTAACAAATTTCTCCCATTGGGATGGAATCATCAAACTCCACTTCTGGATGTATGAATGTTTCCCCATTGTAGACTTCTTCTAATTCAATCTTTGCAGTATTTTCCAGTGGCACTTCTGCACGCACGGTACGAACTGCCCGCTTTTCTTTAAACAATGGTTTTTCTCCTCCATAAGTGAAGCTGGAAAATTCCATCACTCCAATTCCCGTTCCGATTCCTGTTAAGAGGACTCCAATTACTGCAGAAGAAAGGATCACGATTTTTGCAATTGCTCTTGCCCGCTCAGATAAGATGCTTTTCTTCCCCTTACGTTTCTTAATAAGAAACGTGAAAGCGATTGCAACTGCTGCACTAAAAATAACCATTCCAATACTGATAAAAACCACTCCCAAAAGCGGATAATCCATTGCAGTAAACACGATCGAGGCGCCAGATATGTATAACATAAGGCAAGTGAAACCCCCTACAAAAAACACAACCCCTACAACGCATAGATTCCATGCCATTCTTATTGCCCACCTGCATAACCGGAAACAAGCTCTAACTATGCTTTGAATCAAAGTTGCAACTTTCGAAAACCATTTTCTACATCTTCCCTGCTTTTCCTCGATATTATCTGGTACTTGCTGATCCGTATCTAAAAGGAGCGTCTTTTCTTCCTCTTCACTTTTCGCAATCCTGCTTATCCAAGTTGCCATATTTTTAAAACATGCTTTTGTTGAATCCCAACCTTTTTTCAACAATTCCTTTGCTTTTTGAAATACTTTTCCACAGAAGTGCTTTGTGTTTTCCCCAATTTCTTTTGCACTCTCTTTTAATTGTGCTTGCTTTTCTTCTTTGATCTTTGCATTATAATTTACTTTCACATGATAAGATTCCAAGATTTCTGCAACCAATTCTTCTATATTTCCAAAATCTTTGATCGCCTCCTCTTCTGTAATATTTCCATTCTCCATTTTCATGGCAATGTGCTGTTCATATTCACTTAAAATATCATTTAACTCATTTTCTTCTATGATTGCAAGTTTTTTTCTCAAGATTTGAAAGAATTCGTCTTTTTTCATTTTTCTTCCCCCTTATCATTTTCTAAAAAATCACAGACTCTGTTTTGAAATTCTTTCCATTCGTCTACAAGACGATCTCTTTGCAAAATTCCCATGGCTGTAATATGATAATATTTTCTTGTAGGTCCCTCTGTCGACTCTTTTAAGTAAGTCTCAAAGTAATGTTCATTCGTCATTCTTTTTAAAAGTGGGTAAATGGTCCCTTCTTTCACATCCACCACCTTTGAAACTTCTTCCACTAATTCATAGCCATACATATCTCTTTTCCCTACGGAAACGAGTACGATCAATTCTAGTACTCCTTTTTTAAACTGGGCGTTCACATTAATCCCCCCTTTTGCTATTATAATACATTTAGTACCTTACATTGTCAAGTACCTATTATAATTTAATACCTTGTATTTTTTTGTAGCTGTTGTGCATCAAAAAAAATCTCCCCTGGTCTTTCAACCAAAGGAGATCTCCCTTCCAAAACTTTTTCCGCTATTCATCTTCGCATAAATAATAAATCGTGGATACTCCAGCACCTGTTGCCCCTGACTTTTGGTAGTTCCAGATTGGTGTGTCTACCCATGCCGTTCCTGCAATGTCTAAATGAATCCATGGGGTTTGTTCTGCAAATTCTCGAATAAACAGTCCTGCCGTAATTGTACCACAACAAGAATCCCCCATATTTTTTACATCTGCAACTTCACTTTTTATCATCTCTTCATGTTCTTTCTTAAACGGAAGTCTATGATACTGCTCTCCTGAAATCTTCGCAGCTTTTAAAAACTGCTGATATAACTGCTCTTGATCACACAATACTCCCGCAATCGAGAATCCCAACATATTCACAACTGCTCCAGTTAGGGTAGCGATATCCAAAACAGAGGTAACTTCTCCTTTTTTCACAGCATAAGACACTGCGTCTGCTAGAATCAGTCTTCCTTCCGCATCCGTGTTCATGATTTCTATTGTTTTTCCTGAATAAGAAGAGATTACATCTCCTGGCAAAAGGCTACCATTGGAAATCCTATTTTCACACATAGGCAAAAACGCAGATACATTTTTCTTCTGCCCATTTTTTGCCAACGCATAAATTGCACCAGCCACTGCTGCCGCACCAGCCATATCCCCTTTGATTCCCGCCATAGAAGAAGACGGTTTCAGACAATAGCCTCCTGTATCCACCGTAACCCCTTTTCCCACAAGTCCTATGCGATTCTTACTTTGTGGTTTTGGTGTGTACTCTATTTCAAGAAAACATGGTGGATTTGCACTACTATTTCCAACACTATAAAGCGCATCCATTCCCATTGTCTTTAATTTATCTGCATCGATCAATTGAATTTTTAATTCTTTACAATGCAAGGAATTTAATTTCTTCATGATTCTTCCTGCAAATTCCATTGGTTTCAACTGATTCGATGGACAATTCACCAAATCTCTTGCAAAGAGGATTCCTTCGGCAATGGCCTGTCCCTTTGCAATATGAGCTTTTGCTTTTCTCTGCTCCAAATCTGGTATTCCACAAAAACAAGCCGTAAACGCTCTTAAACTTTCTTCATAAGGCTTATACTTTTCAAACGTTCCAAGGCACACTCCTTGAGCCACCTGTTCCAAACAGCGAATCCCCGCCTGTTCTATCAGGTTGGATACATCGAGGTCATAATTTTTTATATCATACTCTTTCATAAGCTGAGAAGCAAATGCCGTCACTTCTATGATCTGATTGGTTGTTAATGGTTCCTTTCCAATCCCAATGTAAACAGACATGTCCGCTTCTTCATTTTCAAAAATAAGTTGTTCCAAATATTTTCCATGGAATAATTGCTGTAATCCTGTACTTAGCTCTTGGATTCTTTGATGTTCTTCCGCCACAAAACTAATCTGGAATTTGTTTTTCCACTGTTTCTCTGTATTCATAATCTTCCTTCCTTTCCATCGAAATGATCAACATATGTGATTTTTCCTGTATCAAGACAATACACAGCCAACTTTTCTTGAAAAACACATCCGCAATCAATGGCAATATGCCCGTGCTTTTCATAAACCAATGCCTTTTTATCTTCCCGAATCAGGAACGTTGGTGTATGTCCTGTCACCAAATATGTATTTTTATCTTGAAAGCATCTTTTTGTATAATCTGTTCGATAGAAAATAAAATCTTTTAACTTATATTCTTCCAGACCTTTTTCTTCCGTAAACCCTTGTATTCCTCCATGGACTAAAATATATCTTTTTCCACCACAAAAAACTTCTGCATAGGCATGAAACCGTTGCATGTAGTGTAAGATCTCGTCTTTCTCTATCCGAGCTAGCTGACGAAACTGATCCGCTGTGATTTTCCCTCCATCTTTTACCCAATATAGGTAATTCATAATGTCTCCATCACTCAAATGATTTTCTGCATTTTCTTTGGTCACTTCCACATTTAGCTTCTTTAAAACCTTATACGCCATATAGTCATGATTCCCCATGATCGGATGAATATTTGGGCGCAACATCATATCTTTGAGCACTTTGACCGGCTCAGGTCCTCGATCCACAACGTCCCCTAAAATGTACAACGTATCTGCTTCGCAAAACTGTATTTTTTTCAGCAATGCGCAATATTCTCTATAACATCCATGAATATCTGAGATTACGTATATCATACTTATACTTCGCTTCCTTTCCTAACGCGTTTAAGTACCCCTCAGTTATTCTGATTATAGCAACATAAAATATCAGATACAAGAGCTATTTTTTTCGCTCTTTTAAAGATCCCACCACCATTTTTGTTAGGGCAAATAATGCCAGTGAGTTTGGAATTACCATAAGATTATTAAACATATCCGTCAATTCCCAAACAAGATCATTGGATGCCACCGTTCCAATAAACATAAAACAAAGGGCAATCAAAGAATACACCGGAATTGCTTTTTTCCCAAACAAATACGCAACATTTACTTTTCCAAACATATTCCAGCTAAGGGAAGTGGAAAAAGCAAAAAACAATAAACAGATCGCTACAAATAATGCACCTGCTTGTTCTCCTAATACCACACCAAACGCCGATTGTGCCAAATTGGTTCGATTTAAAGTTGTTGACAAGGCAGCCGCCTGACATTCATGCAATGGTCCATCGGAAGTATATAACGTAGAAATAATTACCAACGCATTTAACGTCAATACAACAAAAGTGTCAATAAACACTCCAATCATAGCCACTACACCTTGGTCATGCGGATGTTTAACATTTGCCTGAGCATGGGCATGTGGGGTAGATCCCATTCCTGCTTCATTGGAGAATAATCCACGCTTTGCCCCTTGACTGATGGCTGTTTTCAACGCATATCCCACACTTCCTCCCAGGATTGCCTGTGGCGCAAATGCATATTGGAAAATCATCCCGATTGTTTCCGGCAAATACTGTATTCTTGCAACAAGAACAATCACACTTCCTGACAAAAAAATGACTGCCATAATTGGGACAATCTTTTCAACAACAGATGCAAGTCTTTGCACATCTCCTAAAAACACAATGGCACACGCAACGACCAAAACAATTCCTACCATCCATGAAGGAATATGAAACGCCGTCTCAAATGTAGATCCAATAGAATTCGCCTGCACCATACATCCCATAAATCCTAAGGCCAAAATAATAGCAACTGCAAAGAAAGCAGCTAAAAACTTTCCAAACGCTCCACGAAATGCCGTTCTAATATAATACACAGGACCTCCATAGATCGTCCCATCTTTTTCAACCTTTCTTGTTTTGATGGCCAGTGTAGCTTCTGCATATACCGTAGCCATGCCAAAAAAAGCAATCACCCACATCCAAAAAATGGCACCTGGTCCTCCAGTAAGAATGGCACCAGAAGCCCCTACAATATTTCCAGTTCCTACTTGTGCTGCAATGGCAGTGGTAAGGGATTGAAAAGAACTCATCCCATGCTCTTGTTTTTTTCCTTTGAGTTTAATGTTTCCGAATACTCCTTTTAACCCTTCCTTAAAACAACGGACCTGTACAAATTTTGTTCGAATGGTATACCAAATTCCCACTCCTAGTAACAGGAATACCAATATGTAGTTCGACAAATACATATTGATCTTACACGTGATTGGATACAAAAATTCTTCTACTGCTGTTAACATATCTTTTCCTCCATGAAATAACAAACGGAGCCGTTGATGAATCAACCGCTCCGGAAAAGAAAGTACAGATATGCACCTTCTCTACTATAAGATCTCGCACATACCTACTCTGTCCTTTTACCTGAGAGATTCAGCGAACAAATCGCCTTGCACCTTCGGTACTCACACTTGAGCTTCTCCAGAGTTACATCCATTCTTAGTCCCCGTCCACAATTGAACGCCTGAGAGTGTTACTCCTTCGGCAGGCCTAGGCCATTCCCCTAAGAACTTCGTTTGTTAATATTTATTTTACTTTAATAGGTTAGCATTATAAAATCAAAAAGTCAAATAGTTTATTCTGATTTATATTTTCGCAAAATTAGATAATTGTACGCATGATAGAAAAGCATCGCAAAAATAATACCGATTATTGTGTTTACTATACGCAATAAAATGGCTGTATGTGCACCATATGTTCCCGCTGCAAGCATAAGCGCTCCCAAACAATTGACCGCCGTTTTATATCGATAATCGGTACAAAAGCCAAGGCAAAATCCTCCCATTGGTCCAATGATAAAGTTAAACTCTTCTGGAATAATTGTATAAACCACGTAGAAAATTGCGGATCCTACAAGCACTCCAATGAGACGATGCGAAAAACGTTCTTTGATTTTTGGATTTTCTGTATGATCAGAAAGCAAAGAACCGCAGGCAAATCCAGCCCACATAAATCGTTCCATTTTAAAAAATGTACCAAGGGTTAAGATCAACGCTACACCTAGCGCCATTCTGATCATCCAGTGATGCTTATGATTGTATAAGCTAAACTCTTTTACTTTGTGTGTAAAACGAATCTCTTTAAATTTATGTTTGTGTTTTACATAAAAAATAGTGCCGCAAATTGCAAGCCCTACAAGTGTTAAAAGGAATCTTCGAACCAACGCCTCTCCATATACTGGGTTTCCAGATAGATAAATATAGGCAAAACTAAACAATCCCCCATTTCCCATCTCTGGCTTATCACAGGTCAAATACAAAATTACGAAAAATGATGCAAAGTGGATAACCAGGCCAATGATCGGGAAGGCCTTATATGCCAAAACCGGTGAAATGAATAGCAACAAAAATACCACTGTTAAATTGAACAGTGCATCTTTGATACAGTACCCAAAGTCCACAAAACGAACTCCAAGTAAAATACAAAAAATTGCAACAGCCATAGGACTATTCTCATTGCCAAACATGGCTGATAACG
>JARHYE010000041.1 GCA_029258605.1 Ruminococcus sp. | reverse complement strand
ATATGCCAGAAGATTTTCGTACAGAAGGTGAAATTCAAGAAGCCATTACTTTGTATCGTGGAACAAGAGCGTATTTGCTCGCATCAAATAAGAAAGCGATAGAACAAAAAGTGACTGATTTTTCATCTTACGAAGCTGATCTACAAACTCGATTATCCGTAAACGTTAAAAACTGTCTCACTCTTTTTGACAATATCGATTCCAGTGAAAATGAGCAAATGCTAGAGCAGGCATCGGAAGAATTAGAGAGTTATTTAAACCAAATTGCTACTCCAAATGGAAGTATATCCAAACAACACATTGATCAATTATTTCAATTAAAATTTGTTCCATTGCTTGATCTTTTTCCAAAGAATAAGGAATCCGATTTTCAGAAAAAGAGGATGCAACCGAAGATGCGAGCAGCTTCAGAGCAAGTGTTTGCATATGGGATGAGAGGAGACATTGCGACCATCACTGTAACAGAATATTATAAAGGCGGTGGATGGAAGATCCATGATCAATGGAGTGAGGGGTATCTGGTAACAGGAAAAGAAGGTGTGGTGATAGGAAATGAAGAACCTATTTTCTGTGCGGATCCTAATAAAGTGTTTCAAAAGGGTTACTATAACAAGCAACCCTTTCCTTTTCCAGAATATATAACAAAAATAATTGTTGCTTCGTTATACAAGCAAAAACAAACAGAAGAATACTCATGGTTAACAAAAGATTATCAGTATATTGCTCAGCAATGCATCATATGGAATATAGAAAATGAATATAAAAAATGGATTACAGCAGATCGGGCAGATAGTCGCTTACGATTAGAATTTGGAAATGGTGTACATTTTCCAAAACCACATCAGAATTTTTATATTTCAGACAAAGTATTTAAATTGGTAGAGGAATGTATTGCTTGGGGAAAAGAAAATTATAAATATTTTTTAGATGCAAGAGCAGACTATTATGTAAAACAGGATGTAAACCAACCAGTAGTAAGATTTTATGGAACCTATACTCCGTGTGGATTTGCTAGTATAAGGAAAACATCGTCAAATACAACCACTACAAACGGAAATGAATGTTATAGTTTACAAGGCGCTGAATATGGCATTTATGAAAACAAGGAATGTACAAAAAAAGTTGGCTTGCTTCAAACAGATAACCAAGGAAATTCTGAAAAAATACAGTTAACTCCTGGACAGTACTGGATGAAAGAACTAAAATCACCAAAAGGGTATCAATTGGATCCGCAAATATATCCTATCACAGTTGCATCCAATCAAACGCAAGAAGTGAAATTATCGGATCCACCATGGATGTGTTCCTGCGATATATTCATTGAAAAGGTAGATCAAGATACAAACCAAAACCATTCGCAAGGAAATGCATCTATGGAAAATGCTCAATTTGAGGTGAAATTTTATGGTGGATTATGGGAGAAAGGGAAAGATCCACAGGTTTTAGGGAAAGTTCCAATGAGAACATGGATCTTTCAAACAAATAAAGAGGGAAATGTTCGATATGAAGATGGAGCAAAAGTTTCTGGAGATCCTCTTTATACTGGTCCAGATAGAAAACCAATGTTGCCACTTGGAACGATAACGATCCAAGAGAAAAAAGCACCAGAAGGGTATCAAATTAATCCAACAATTTATACAGTTCAGCTGCAAAATGAGGAAGGAAATAAAACACCGCCAATTTGCCAAAAAACGGTGGTTCCAGAAACTCTATTAAAATTGGACATTCAAAAGACTTTGAAAGGGACGAAGCAGCCAATTGAAAACGTAACATTCACACATATTAGACCAAATGGCAGCAAAGAAACAATTATAACAGACTCAAAAGGAGAAGCTTCGTTTTTGGGATTGGAGTATGGGAAACATAAAATAATAGAAACAAAAGTACCAGACGGTTATGTGTTGCTTCCAGAAGAGATTACATTGGTGGTTAATGAGGAAAATCAAATATCACTCGAAAACAATGCTTCCTCAAAACTAAATGAACAGATTTCTTTCTCCATACAAAAAAATGGAAATGGACTGCTTCGTGTGGAAAATGAGTATGTGGAGTATTCGCTACAGATACAGAAAGAAAATGAAAATCATCAGATTCTGGAAGGTGCACAATTTACCTTGTATGAAGATGAAAAATGCACGAAAATGCTAGAAAAGAAGGAAACCAACCAAGATGGAATTGCGTTGTTTCAAGGACTAAATGTTGAAAGATGCTATTATTTAAAAGAAACTGTTGCGCCAAAAGGATATCAACTCCCATTTAATAAAGATGGAAGTGAAATTATTTATAAAATGAAAGCGGTTTACAATTCGAATCACAAAGAACTAGAATATTATGTTAATGATAAAAGGCAAAATATTGATCAGAGTTCCGGAGAGCTCAAATATCCCGTTCTTTCTTTTAAAATTATTAATTATAAAGGAGGAAAACTTCCAGAAACGGGAAATAGTAGTAGAATGACTTTATTTTTCGCGAGTATGTTATGTTTTACATGTTATTTTATTCAAAAAAGATATTTTGGATAAAAAAGAGCTGTAAAATTGGAATGGTAAACAATTCCATGTGTATTTCTTTTGTTTCGTCACATACTATGGTTGTAACACAAAAATGTGTTATAAAAAAACGAAAGAAGTAACATAAAAATGTTACAAGGAGGAAATCAATCATGGCAAATCGTTCATCAAACAAAGCAGCAGTACCAGAAGCAAAAAGCGCATTAGACAAGTTTAAATATGAAGTGGCAAATGAACTTGGAGTACCACTTACAGACGGTTACAATGGTGATCTGACATCAAAACAGAATGGATCTGTTGGTGGATATATGGTTAAAAAAATGATTGAAGAACAAGAAAAACAGATGTCAAACAAATAAAAGGTTTTGGAAGAAAAAGCGCTTGGGCGATTGACCTAAGTGCTTTTTTCTGTTAGACTTTTTCCATAGTAAAACAAGAAAGAAAAGAGGACAGCCATGAGAGTGATTGGTGGAAGTGCAAAGCGACTTCAATTAAAAACCTTAGAGGGACTAGATACGAGACCAACTACGGACCGTATTAAAGAGACATTATTTAATATGATTGCACCAGGCATCTATGATAGTGTTTTTCTAGACTTATTTGCAGGTTCTGGAGCAATTGGAATAGAGGCGCTTAGCAGAGGAGCGAAAGAAGCTGTTTTTGTGGAGCAAAATCCAAAAGCCATGTCATGTGTAAAAGAAAATTTAAAATATACAAAGCTAGAAAACAAAGCACTTACGCTTACAAGAGATGTTATGACGGCACTGTATCAGTTAGAAGGAGAAACCTGTTTCGATTATATTTTCATGGATCCTCCATATGATAAAGAGCTGGAAAAGGAAGTTTTGACCTATCTGTCGGAATCACAGCTTGTTTATGAGGATACGATACTTATTGTAGAAGCGTCTTTAAATACAGATTTTTCCTACATAGAAGATCTTGGTTTTACAATATTAAAAGAAAAAAGATACAAAACGAACAAGCATATTTTTATGGAGCGTTCAGGAAAGGAAGAAGTATGTTAAAAGCAATTTATCCAGGAAGCTTTGATCCAGTTACAAATGGACATCTAGATATCATCAGACGTTCCGCAAAAATTGTTGACCAGCTGATTGTAGGGGTATTAAATAATAATGCGAAAAGCCCGTTGTTTTCTGTCGAAGAACGTGTTAATATGTTAAAGGAAGTGACAAAAGATATAGAAAATGTTAAGATTGTTCCATTTGCAGGTCTTTTGATCGAGTTCGCAAAGGAACAAGGGGCAGATCTTGTGATTCGAGGCTTGCGTGCTATTACAGATTTTGAATATGAATTGCAAATGTCCCAGACGAATCATAAACTTGATTCGTCTATTGAGACGATGTTTTTAACGACCAGCATCGAATATTCTTACTTAAGTTCTACCTCTGTGAAGGAAATCGCAGTTTTCGGTGGAGATGTTTCACAGTTTGTTCCGAAAATTGTAGCGGTAGAATTAGAGCAAAAGATGAAATAAAAGGAGAGTGTAATCATGAGCAGCCGTATTGAGCAGATTATTGAAGAAATTGAAGAGTATATTGATAGAGATTGTAAATTTCAGCCTTTATCTACTACAAAAATTATTGTAAATAAAGAACATTTAGATGAATTACTTCGTGAGCTTCGTATGAAGACACCAGATGAAATTAAAAGATACCAGAAGATTATTGCAAATAGAGATGCGATTCTTGCTGACGCACAAGCAAAAGCTGACGCGTTATATGAAGAAGCACAAGTACAGACTTCCGAGTTGGTAAGTGAACATGAAATTATGCAACAGGCATATGCACAGGCAAATGAAATCGTAACACAGGCTACTGCACAGGCACAGGAGATTTTGGATCATGCGACACAAGATGCAAATACAATTCGTATTGGTGCAATGCAGTATGCAGATGATCTTCTTGCAAATGCAGAAGGAATCATTGGACATACATTAGATAGTTATGCAACAAAATATGAAGGTCTGATTTCTTCTCTTCAGGAATGTTATGAAATGGTTCATGCAAACCGTGCAGAGTTACAGGTACCAGTGGAAGAGGATCAGTACCCACAAAACAATGCCGAATAGATTATAAAAAGTAAAAATATAAATAAGCGATCAAGCTGGTTACTATTGCAGTAACCAGCTTTTGCATTATGTAAGGGAAAATAGAAATGGAAGTGTTTTTGAGCACACTTTGTGTTTGAGCAAAGGAACAAAAACCACCAAAAGTAGCAAGACCAACAATGGAAGCATATTGGATAGCTGGTGGAAGTTGAAAGTTTTTTAGCATTAAAATTCCATTAGACATTTCCAAACAAGGCAAGAGGTATCGCAGCATAGAACAATCTGGTATATAATAGTTTGCAATGGAAATTAGTACAGAAAACATCATAATATATCCGCCAACCATGGTGATTGCTTCTGCTGCATCCATAATGCAATAGTCCAATATGTTTTTCCTTTTTTGAGCATGAACAGGTTGTGTTGTTGCAATATGTACAAAGGAAACGGAAGTTCCTAAATAAATTTTTCGAAACAAAAAACTAAGACATGCTGGAACTCCAAGAATTAGCAGAAGTGTAGGAATTGTTAAATCTTGATGATTTAAAGTTTTCCATACAATAAAATTGAGAATAAAAATAGGACTCGCATTATTACAAAACGATAAGAGATATTTACTTTCTTGGATACTGATTGCTTTCTCTTGGAGAAGATTAGCGGTTACCTTTGCACCCAAGGGATAACCACATAAAAATCCCGTTACGACTGCGAAACTTCCAGCTTTAGATGTTTTAAAAAATCTTTGAATAAAGGGCGAAAAAAGTTTTGAAATAGACTGTATGGTATTTGTATAGATCATAAAGTCTGTGATAAAAATAAATGGAAATAAAGTAGGGACAATTGTATGAAACCAAAGCAATAATCCATCACTTGCACCATTAAAAACCGCCGTTGGAGAAAGAAGCATGAAAAGAAATAACAAAACAATTCCAAATGTTGTTAAATTACATTTCATATGGCAACCTCTGAAATGCCAATATTTGTTAAAGATATATGAAAATGATTGATTTTTTATGCCTTATGTGACAAAATAGGAACAAATGGTAACAGAAGGGAGATATTTTTATGCCAGTTTTAGAGCAGTTAGAACCTAAGAAAGTATTT
>JARHYE010000023.1 GCA_029258605.1 Ruminococcus sp. | reverse complement strand
CATCTGGCTGGCTATTATAAGTATTACTTTGTTGATTCGCAGATCCTTGATACTGATATCCATAACCATATGAATTGGAACTTCCGCCATGTTCACGCTCTTTCATAATCGTATCGTAGGCTTCTTGTACTTCCTTAAATTTTTCAACTGCCAAATCTGCAAGTGGATTGTTTACATTTGCATCTGGGTGATACTTTCTACTTAATTCTCTATATGCTTTTTTTACTTCATCATCTGATGCATTGCTGGATATTCCCAGGACATCATATGGATTCTTTGTCATTCTTTTTTTCCTCACTTATATTCTTTTGTTGCTGAAGTTTACGATATTTCATCCAAACTCCATCATATAATATATTTCGCAAAATGTCTATATCCAATACACACGGAAGCTGTTCGAACTGCATAGTAGCTTCCGCTATCATCATACACAGCATTTGGTGACAAATCTCCTCGTAATTTTGTTGTTTATTTAAGTGTTTAAGAGGATTATAATTCCCATCTTTTAAATCTTGTTCCAAATCTTCATATGCATCCATAATATAAATAAATTTTCCTAGATAAAACCCGATTTTTCGAAGACGAGGCTCCCACAAATCCTTTTCATAGACCACTATTTCTTCCAAAAGTCGTCCAAAACATCCTGCCGTAGAATCTATGTCTGAACTATCCGATTTTTCCAATTCAACAAGCTGCTTTAACTCTTTTTTTATCACTTGACTTTGACGTGGGTATTTTTGGATTAGTTTTTCGACTTTTCTTTCCAAAACTTTTGTTCCAAGCAGCCCTGAAACTTTTCTTTCATCTTCCCAGTCGTCTTTCATATGATAGTATGCAAGAAGTACATTCATATCCGCAACATATTCGGTAAGCTCATTTTGTAGCATTTTTTGTTTTTTTAAAGGGTGTACTTTACATCGATGCTCTTCTTGTGTTGTGACACTTTCATAGAGAGATGTTAACAATATAACCGCAAAAGTCATATCATAGGAAAGGGTCATTTGCCCTAAGTTTCCATGTTTCTCCTTTAATGTACGGCAAAGCCCACAATAATATGCTTTGTATTTTCTATAATCTTTCCGTTTTAATTCCGGTTCACAAATTGTTACATAACCAAACATTGCAGTACTCCTTTTCACTTCCAATTCCTCACATTTCTTCTTATGTTACGCATGTTTTTTTAAGTTGTCAATCTTTTCTTTCTTTGCCCTTATTGGACCCTTTTCCCTTGTCTGTCTGTTTCCTTTTGCTTCTATTTGTGATATGATTGAAATACCTTATATTATCGATTTTAGATAGGTCAATTACAAGATAGAAGGGAGAAATCAAGGAAATATGCAAAAAGAAAATTTAAAAAAATTATTGGATGTAGCAGCCGGAAGAATTCCAGCTGACACAGTTATAAAAAACTGTAAAGTGATTGACGTCTATAACGGCAGCATAATCGATGGAGACATTGCTTTATGCGATGGCCTCATTGCTGGTGTTGGAAATTACGAAGGACGAAGGACAATCGATGGAGAAGGACGATATGCTTCCCCTGGTTTTATCGATAGCCATATTCATATTGAATCTTCCTATGTAAGTCCTGAAGAAATTGGTCGTCTTCTTGTTCCACATGGTGCAACAACTATTATTGCAGATCCGCACGAGATCGTAAATGTGTGCGGAATTCCCGGACTAAACTATATGTTAAATGCTTCTGAGAAAACGGCACTTGATATTAAATTCATGTTACCTTCTTGTGTTCCAGCCACTCCATTTGAACACGCTGGTGCCATCGTTGATGCCAAAGCTATGGAAGAGCCTATCAAAGACGATCGTATTCTTGGCCTTGGAGAGTATATGAACTTTCCTGGCATTATCCATGCTTTTGACAGTGAATTAGACAAACTTTCTGTGGCAAAAGAGTCTGGAAAACTGATCGATGGTCATAGCCCTGGAATTATGGGAAAAGATCTTAATGCATATGCTGCCGCCCTAGTACATACGGATCATGAATGTTCCACTTTAGAAGAAATGAATGACAGACTTTCTCGTGGAATGTACGTTTTACTTCGCCAAGGTTCTGCTTGCCATAACCTTCGCCCTCTTCTAAAAGGAGTCACTTCTATGAATAGTAGACGTTGTCTTCTTTGCTCTGACGATCGTCAACCAAAAACTATTTTTGAAGAAGGTCACATTGACAACCATCTTACGATTTGCGTAGAAGAAGGTTTAGATGCATTTACTGCAATTCGAATGGCTAGTTTAAATGCTGCAGAATGTTATAGACTCTATGATAGAGGTGCGATTGCTCCCGGACTTCGCGGGGACATTGTGCTTCTTGACAATTTAAAAGATTTTAAAGTTGCAAAAGTATGGATCAATGGAGAGCTTGTTGCTGAGGATGGAACCTATCTCCCTCCAGTGGAAAAATATGACAACTCTGCTGTACAAGGAAGTTTTCATGTCAAAGATTTTTCAGTAGATAAATTAAAAATGCATTTAAAATCCAATCATGTTCATGTCATTGATATTATGCCAGGAGGGGTGGTAACTGGAAAAGGATTTGCAGATGTAACCATTGATCAAAATGGGGAGTTTGTAAGAGATCCGGATGTTGACATTGTGAAAATGGCGGTTGTTGAACGTCATCAAATGACCGGCAATGTTGCCACCGCTCTTTTAAGAGGGTATGGCATCAAGCATGGTGCCGTTGCCCTTTCCATTGCTCATGACTCTCATAATATTATTACAGTTGGAGTATCCGATGAAGAAATTGCTTTTGCGGTTGAGGAATTAATAAAACAAAATGGTGGGATTGTTTTAGTTCGTGACGGAAAAGTTGTAGAATCTATGCCAATGCCATTAGGTGGGATTATGAGCGATCAAAGCGGCGCCTGGGTTGATAAAAAATTGACTGCTATTCATGATGCAGCCTTCGAAGAACTAGGAATTAGCGGATCGGTAGAGCCTGTTATGACACTTTGTTTCATGTCTCTTCCTGTAATTCCTGAGTTAAAACTGACAGATATGGGGCTTTTTGATGTCACAAAATTTGATTTTGTTTCGGTAGAGGCCTAAATACCAATAAAAATAAGGAGTCGGAAAATCCGATTCCTTATTTTATTAAAAGTCCACCTACAAGTATAAAATATTCTGGAAGTTTTCCTTCTTCCATCCATTTCAGATCAATATGAAAAAGATCCGTCACCGTCCGTCCCACATTTCCTCCTAAAGCTTCAATCGAATATCGCATTTTATCTGGATGAATACACTTTTTCCCTTGACTTCTCGGACAAGTTTCTCCGCATGTTGAGCATGCCCCCGCTGACAAACTGATACTATTTGGAATTTCTTCTTCCATCTCCCAAAGAATTGTTGAAAGTTTTTGTTTTTCCACTTCTACAACTTCTTTGATGATCTGATCTTGTTCCTGCAACGATAATGTCTGTTCTCGTAATTTGGGATCAAAAAGAATCTTAACACCATAAAGTTTTAAATTCTTATATTGTTCCCAGTATTGTCTTGCATCAAATAAAAAAGGAGGACATGACCATATTTTTTCGTAATTGGGACACTCTTTACATTTTTCCAAAAAAGTATCCACATCTACATACTCTCTTAGATAGTCTCTGACTTGAATTTCAGCTGTTAGCATCTTCGTATCGTACATTTTATCTTTCCTTTCTTTTCTATTTTTAATATTTATCATACAAACACTTGAAGATAAAATCAATTCCTTTTATACTAATTACATATTCTAAAGAATGAGAGGTTTTATTATGGCAAAATCTTCCACAACATTAATGACAGAAGGCCCCGTATGGAAGCGTATTATAGCCTTTGCAATTCCTATCTTTTGGGGTAATTTATTTCAACAATTATACAATACAGCGGACTCCCTTATTGTAGGAAACTTTTTAGGTAGTTCTGCACTTGCTGCTGTAAGTTCTTCTGGGAATCTTATCTTTTTAATGGTAGGTTTCTTTACTGGAATATCTATCGGTGCCGGAGTGGTCACCGCAAAGTTTTTTGGCTCAGGAGATTATAAAAATCTACATAAAGCCATTCATACAACGGTGGCTTTTGGACTTATTTGTGGAGCAGCTTTAACATTGATTGGAACCTTGGCAGCTCCAGTAATTCTCAATCTTATGGGGACTCCGCCTGCCGTTCTTCCAAACTCCATCACTTATTTTCGTATCTATTTCCTTGGTTCTTTAGCCTTTGTTATGTACAATATTTTCGTTGGAATTCTGCAATCCTTGGGAGACAGCAGACACCCTTTGATTTATCTTATCATTTCTTCCATCGTTAATATTGTTCTAGATCTTTTATTGATCGGAGTGTTCCATTTTGGCGTAGGTGCCGCTGCACTTGCAACCGTAATTTCTCAGTTTATAAGCGCCTTCCTATGCTTTCGAAAGCTGATGAAAAATCCACCAAACCTTCGCCTTGAATTAAAAGAAATCCGCATTCACTCTAGTTTACTAAAACAGATTGTATCAAACGGAATTCCAGCAGGGCTCCAAAATTCTATTATTTCTCTTGCAAATATTTTTGTGCAAAGCAATATCAATAAATTTGGAGAAATGGCCGTGGCCGGCTGTGGTGCTTATGCAAAGATTCAGGGATTTGGATTTCTTCCGATTACTTGTTTTGCAATGGCTCTAACAACATTTATTAGTCAAAATTTAGGAGCAAGACAATATGATCGCGCAAAAAAAGGAGCCGTATTTGGAATACTTTGCTCCGTTTCTCTTGCTGAATTGATTGGAATTTTCATTTATCTGTTTATCCCTCAGTTGGTTATGGCCTTTAGTCGAACTGCCGATGTAATCTCCATTGGAACCACTCAGGCGAGAACAGATACTCTGTTTTACTTTTTACTTGCCTTTAGCCATTGTATGGCAGGCATATTTAGAGGTGCCGGAAAATCACAAGTCCCAATGTATGTAATGCTTGTTTTTTGGTGTCTTGTGCGAGTGGGATACATTAGTATCATCCTTCGTTTTATCCCATCCATCAGTGTGATCTTCTGGGCTTACCCTCTTACCTGGCTTTTAAGCTCTATCACTTTTCTTGTCTACTATAAGAAATCAAACTGGCTTCACGGATTAGAATCAAGCTTATAGTGTATGCTTGATTCCCAATTCTTCTGGTAAAAATCTTGGACACACATTTTCTGTGGAAACAATCACTGCGGCGGCGAGACGACTTCCGATCTCGACCGCCTCTTTCATTGTATTTCCATAAGTAAGTCCACAAACAACACCTGAGCCAAACGCATCCCCCGCCCCAGTTGTATCAATTACATTTACTTTCTTTGCTGGGCAAAATCCTTTGTCTCCGTACATATCTGCATATACGGCTCCTTCTTCTCCCATAGTAACAATAACAGATGGAATCTTTCCAGAAACCACACGCTGAGATATCAGATCGATCATTTCCTCAGGTGTACACTCACTATAATCTTCACTAAAGAAAATACCTGCTTCAAGCTTGTTACAGATCATACAAGAGAACTTTTGAAGAAGATCTCTTCGTTCCACCGCAATGCTCATATTACTTACTACTCCATACAACTTTTTATTGTATTTTTCTGCAAGGGCAATGATTTTTTTAATCAACACTTTATCCATATCTATCTCAACAACTATAGAATCCGCATTTGAGAAGATTTCGTCTCCTTTTTCTTCTAACACATCCATAATAGGCATTAAATTCGGACGTTGTGAAATAGAACCCGCTAAATCTCCATTGTTATCAAATACAGCCAACCAAGTTCCCATTCCATTTTGTATGGTCTGTATATACTGCGTGTCTACTTTGTGGCGTTCTAGTTTTTCTACTACATCTCTTCCGAGTGCTGAATCATCTACGATTCCCAAAAATGTTGGTCTCAATTCCAAATTTGCTATATTTTCCACCACATTTCTGCTAACACCACCATGAATATATTCTATGTGTCCTACATTTCTACCTGTACTAATGTATTTCCCGTCTGGAAACCCTTTTACGTCTACAAAAACTGCTCCTGCAACTACTATTCCCATTTTATTATCCTTCCTTTACAATGAAAATATGCGAAGAATAACTTTCTGATATTCTTCGCATTTTATTTTATTTATTTCTGTATCTATCTATCAATGTACATATTACTGTGATCAGCAATACAAGTGAAAGCAACGAAAGTCCCAAGATTGTAGGTCCACAATACTCTGGATTCATACGTAAATTTCCAAGAATGGTAATTTTCTTATCACTGTCATTTTTAGCCTTGGAATCTGTTTTTGAATCTTCTACTACATACCTTTGATAGGTATGATCCTTTGCATCGTATCTATAATATCCTACTGTTCCTTCATCGTTTATGACACAAATGATATAAAAGTCTTTGTCTTTTCCCTGCCACGCCTGAATGTCTTTATCTTGCAGTTTGAATGTAACTTTTTTGTATTCTTTAGACAGATTTATTTTCTCATCCAATGGAACTGGAATGATATATTTCCCATCTAAAACTTTGATTTGAAGAAATGGATAAAACTCATCTTTTGTTTCGTCATAAAGATAAAATCCCTTGTGATTCTCATCATCACTTAGACATACAACAATCAAGTTCCCTTGCTCACGAATCATCACAGCACTTTCTTGATTTCGAATGACCTTCTTTGCTCGTTCAAATCCAACTGGAATTTCCTCATCCTTAAATTCATCGGATAGCTGATAAACTTTGCCGTTAATTTTAATTTCTGCATCCGTTTCTTCTCCACATTGAATCATTAATTCATATGTCTGTTTCTCGCCATTTTCTGCAGTTACCACTACAGTTGCTGTATTGGCACCCGGCTTTAAGTTCTTTTCACCTGAAATAGAAACAGTTGCTTTGGAATCCTGTGCAGTTGCTGTAATAGAAACTTCTTTTGTATCCTTCGGTACCATAACTTTGTAAGAAGTCTGCTCTGCTGAAAAAGCTGGCTCTATCTGGCCTGGTTGCACACGCATTGCACTTAATTTTGCATTATTTGATTTTTTGTCCTTGTCTTTGTCTTTGTCCTTGTCTTTGTCCTTGTCTTTGTCCTTGTCTTTGTCTTTCTCTTTCCCTTTGTTTTTGTCTTTGTTCTTATCTTTATCTATCTGCGGTTTTTCCGCTGGTTTTGTCTCTGGTTTCGGTTTCTGACTTGGTTCTGGAGATGGAGTTGGTTTTGGTGCTGGTGCTGGTGCCGGTGCCGGAGCCGGTGCCGGTGCACTTCCTGTAACAGAACCCGCGCCCATAGACATACTCAGCAATTCTTCATCCCAGTTATATGCTTCTGCGGAACCAGAAATCCCATGTGTTCCTGCTTTTAAAATACGAAATGTCATAGAAAACCCAAGAGAAGATGCACTACCATCTCCTGCGCTGGCATAACTGACACTTCCACCACCACCATTTGTTTCTCCAGATCCTCCTACAAACTCTAATGCGGAAGGATCATAATTTAAAACTACACTGGCGGCACCGATTGCTCCATTCGCACTGGAGACACTGGCATTTATGGTTACGGTATCCCCTACATTTCCAGAAGCGCTAGAGACATTCACACTTCCTGACGCGGCAAATACCGACATTCCAACTGACATCGTCAACATACATACACATACGAAAAATACTGCTATTTTGTATCTTTTTTTCATCGTTTCTCCCCTATTGGTTAATTTCCTTTGCCCCTATGATCTGTTTCTTAATTTTTAACAGATCAAGGGAATCTACTTTTCCATTCCTACTACTATCTGCAGCTGTTTTTTCTAATCCGGAAAGTTTTTTCACACCGAGAATATCTTTTTGCGTTCTTAGAAGATCTAAAGCATTCACAATCCCATCACCATTTGTATCACCATAGATTACAACTTGGTAGGTATCCACAACTTTTCCTCCCGCATCATATACAAATACCTTACTACCTGTTCCCATGTTTCCATTTTTTCCAGTTTCTGTCTTCATACTTTTTCCGGAATTTGCTGTCTTTATATTTCCTGAAAATTCCTTTGCCTTAACAGGAAATTTTTTTACTCCCGAAATCAATTTTTTTGATCCATCAATGTTATAAACCGAACTTGAAAGAGTCGCAGCCCCTGTGTCCGGTTGTGGATCTGGCTTTGGTTCTGGCTGCGGTTGTGGGTTCACATTTGAATCCTTTCCTTTGTGCACAATCTGAATAAAATCTTTTGACGCATACAAAAACATTTTTTCAAAATTATACTTTCCTGTACTAAAATCGATCGCATCTCGTGCTGAAGTAAGTACTGGATCACTTTGAACTTTATAAAAATCTTTCTCCTCTCCTAACACAATAAAAGCATGATTCGAATGATTCTTTGTTCGAAAAACTACCTTTGAGGATGTATTACTTCCATTTCGAACATTCAACTCTGTGTGCGAGGTATTGATCGTATCTTTAATTCCTATTGTGTAGCGATCTCTGTCTTTTGCATTTTTATCCAAATTCCATGCAATGTTTGCAGCTTTTTCTCCCCAGTAAGGATCCGATGCATACTTTACGTTAATACCACTTCCCTTATTCCCCAGGAATCCCCCATAATATCTCCAATCGGTAGGCTCTAAATATCCTTTGGACATCCACTCATTTGCATATTCTTCTACACAATGCGCAGGACTACGGAACGTATCTGCACTTTCTCCCGGACTCGAGTCATATGCCTTTAACCCAAAAAGATTATTTTTATTTTGTGCAATGGAACTTGTCCCCCATGCACTTTCATTTGCTGCAATTCCTGATACAATTAACCCATTTACACCATAGGTATTTTGAGCATTGATAATCGTATCTCCCAAGTTTCTCATTTTTGAGTTGGATTTTACCTTTTCATTAATAATAGAATTTAGCTCAGCGCCTGAATATGCAGCCTTCGACCTTAGTGGAAGATATTGGTAATAGTTATAATAAGGCTGATTTGGGTTAATAGAATTGGCTCGATTCTCATTTCGATAATCTTTAAGCATTGTCATATAATCCCGATAAAAATAATGTCCATCATAACTATAGTACCGATCTCCATTTTTCATATAAGGCTGTGCATATCCAACTTTCAATTGAGAAGAGGATTGCGTATTTAGGTTACTGCTTATGTAGTGGTAAATCCATCCATTGTAAACTTCATAATAACTGACGTTTGTCCCCGCCAAATTTACAACCTGAACATCATTTGCATTTACCAATCCAACCGTTCCGCTGATCATAAATTTTACTTTTCCACCAGACTCACCAAGATAGGCTGCGTCTGCTCCACTTGGTCCATAAATATATTCTTCTTTTCCTGTTTTGTATTCTGTATAATACGTAAGTCCAGTGACAACGGATCCATTCTTTCTACTACGGAAATTCACTACTTTTTCTGACGTTCCTTCTCCTACAAATGTCGAGATTTCCTCTACAACTGGAGAAACTTCTTCTGTAACATAAGTAATATTTCCTTCTGCATCCATCATCGGAATTGGCGCAGTCTCACCAAACTCCAAAGCATTATCCCCTTCATGTGCGCCATTTTGTGCTTCTGTCACAATATCGGTAGAATCAGCTTCTTCTTGTGTCATCTGCTCCTCTGTCTGCTCTTCCTGTGCATGCAGAGGACTCCCATAAGACCCCATTCCGAAAAGGAGACTCATACATAAAAGTACCGAAAGCACCTTTTTCTTCATAATATTTATCACTCCTATAAATCTATAAATTGCATAATGAAACATTGTCAGTATACTAGAAAACTTTCTTTTATGTCAACCTGTAAATCTAGAACACTTTTATAGGAAACATTCTAACAAAACGCCCCTACTTTTTTATTATTTTAACTTGTATGTTCCATCTTCTTCCATAACAATAGAAGAATTATAAAAGGTTTCTGCCACTTTCATTAGCGCTTCTGTATCTTTTACTCCACAAGTTTCATAAGGAGAATGCATTGCCAATTGTGCCACTCCAATATCCACAGTATTGATTGCAACTTGTGTAGTTGAAATATTACCCAAAGTAGATCCTCCTAACATATCTGATCTGTTTGTAAACATCTGATATGGCACCTTCGCTTTGTTACATATGGTTTTCATTACAGCACATGAAACAGCATCTGTTGTATATTTCTGATTTGCACTGTGTTTGATTACAATTCCTCCATTTAAATATGGACGATTGGTTGGATCGGATTTGTCACTATAGTTTGGATGTACTGCATGCGCATTGTCCGCGGACAGCATAAAGCTAGACGCCAATGCCATTTGATATTGTTCTTCTGTTCTTCCCATAGATGCATTAATTCTTTTTAACGTGTCTTTTAAAAAGGTAGAAGCTGCACCTTGTTTTGTTCCACTGCCTACTTCTTCATTATCCAATACACAATGTACTGCTACAGCATCCTGAACATTGCTGGTTAAGATTCCTTGTAGAGATGAATATGCGCATTGCAAATCATCGAGTTTGGAACTTGACATAAATTCTTGTGATGCTCCCCATATACATCCTTTTTGTCTGTTATACAAAAACAAATCACTGGCGATTAACTTTTCTTCGTCCACTTTAGCTGCATCCGCAATCAGTTTTTTAAATCCACCTTTTGCACTGTCATCTCCATAAAGAGGAAGCATATCAACCTGGGCATTGTACTGGTACCCTGAATTTGCTTCTCGATTCATGTGAATGGCAAGATTTGGTATCATAACAAGATCACGATCCACATTTACCAATACACTTCGAATGGAGTCATCCTCTGCTACCATTACTCTTCCCGCAATAGAAAGTGGTCGATCGAACCATGGAGCACAAAGCATTCCACCATATTTTTCAACATTCAACTTTGTGTATTTCTTATCCACATCCATCTCTGGATTTTCTTTAATTTTAAAACTTGGAGCATCACTGTGGCTGGCCATAATCTGAAAACCTGTGAATTCTTTATCTGGCACTTTAAATGCAATAATAGAAGAACCATTACGTGTCACATAATACTTTCCATTTTCCTCTAATTTCCAAGCCTCATTTTCATTTAACTTCTGAAATCCCCCTGCTTCTAATTCAGCTTTCATATTTTCAATCACATGAAAACAACTTGGACTTTTTTCAATAAATGATAATAATTGTTCTGCTTTTTTTCTATACATTTGTTGCTACTTCCTTTACTCATTCTTTGCTTTGTATCATACCATATCTAAATAGTACGCTCAATGCTTTCCTTATACTTCTTGCTTTCCAAAAAGTTTATAAAGAAACCCTTCTTCGATGTTTTCCGGATTTTGGTGATAAATCTGAATTTTGTCTTTTTCTGCACTTCGATCCGAAAATGCAGGGTATAAAAAACCGAGGGCTGGCTTGTCTAGCGTATATTCCACCATTACATCACTGACAATACAAAGTATAAAATCATACACTTCTTCTGATTCCCAGAGTTGTTCCTTATCTTCTCCTTTTAAAGGAATATCGTAGACACCATGAAACACATAAACTGCAATCTCATGATCTGCTGGATATGCATCTGCCATTTGCTCATAAAAAATATCCATGACCGCATCGTTTTTTAGGCCACACTCACGCATAACATTTAATAACATCCACATACTATTTTTCCCTTTTGCATGGCATGAAAATTGATATTCTTTTAATTGGTCGTTGGTCCTTGATTGCAAAATTTCTTTTGCCAACTTTAAATTTCTTGTTTTTTCCGATTCTAAAAGTTTTCCGAAATGGATATTA
>JARHYE010000038.1 GCA_029258605.1 Ruminococcus sp. | reverse complement strand
CGACTATCTTTTGCATTTGTGCGGTTATCGCCAAGAACAAAATATTCATCCTCTTTGAGCGTAATTGGAAAAGAAATCCCCTCAACATACGGCATTGTTTCTGTATAAATTTCATTTTCTTGCTGTAGATATCCATTTACTTTTAAGCCATCTTTCGTTATATCAACTTCATCTCCTGCTTGTGCCACAATCCGACGAATTTGTTGATCCTCTTCTTTTTTTACAACAACAACATCCGATGCTTGATATTGTTTCTGTAAACGGTAAAAAATTGCTAAGTCTCCATTTTTCAACGCTGGAAGCATCGAATTATCACCGCATCTATAAATGCCAAATACAAATACTAATAAAATAAGTAGCAAAACAATTACAATCCCAATCTTTGCAATCAAAAAGAGGAGTTCTTCTTTTACAGATGATTGTTTACTATTTTGTTCATCCATTATGCTCTTTCCTTTCGTTTACAAAGTTTAAAATAACACAATGCAATTAAACCTAAAATCCCAAAAATAGTTATCAAAACGTTACCTATATATTTCACTGATAATCCCGTTTCAGGAATGTCATCTTTTGTATTTTTCACCTCAATTGCACCATCTCGAATCAATTTCAATTGCGCTGAGATTTGATTTTTTCCATTTACCAAGTATTGAGTCGTATACCCTTGTGCATTTTTTTCTACAATAGTAATTTCAGAATTAAAAGGTAGCTTCTCTAGTATTATTTGTTGTCCATGAGTAAGTTTAAATTCTGCTTTTCCCCCTATGAAAATGAGATTTCCATTTTCTGGTTTTGTAGATTCATTTTCATGTCCTGCTTTCACACTCCCAATATAAGGAATGCTTCCTTCAACTGCTTTTCCTGCAGCATCCTTAAGGTCAATTTCAAATGCGAACGACTCATTGTGATTTCCCAGTTCTCCTTCCACAACTTTATCAATTACCAAATTCAATAACCTATTGTTCTTAACAATCCATGTATTGGTTTCCGAATCTTTCGTATATTCAACCTGATAAGTGTTTTTTCCGAATATGATTTGGTTTCCGTTTTCAACAACCTCGTTATTTTCATCTAGCTCTACTATTCGATATTCAAATTGTTTTATTGCATCAATATCCCAATAAGATGACACATCAAATGTATGCTTCCATTTATTTTTATCCGAAAGCGTAACCTTCTCTACATTCTCCCACATAGTATTCACATCTGTCCGTCTTTGCAATTGTACATTTACCTGTGTTTCTCGGAGTTCTTGGCTATTCCATATCTTTTCTACATTAATTTGTGTATTTCCCTTAATAAGATAAATGGTTGCAACATTATTATTTTGATTTACTGATTCAATTACCTTCGTTGTATATGGTTCATACACCACCCATTTATCCTTCCCTTGATTGGTATAGTCCTCTCCATTTTGATTTGCTCCTTCAAGAACACGTTGAATATGTTGAGAAAGTGTTTTGTTTCCGTCTTGGTACAAATCTGTAACTAACATTGCTCCTTCATTAACCGTATGGAAATGTTCTTCAATAACCTGCTCATTCACTTTATCTATTTGTCCATCTTTTACATTTGCCAAAATATACCGAACTGAATAAGGGATGCTCGGTATTCCATGATGTTTCTTCCATACAGCTCGAACGGTAAACACAGCATGCCCATTTTCATCCTTCGGTTTCCCTTCAAAATAAAAGCATCTGTCCAAGCCCTGCAAAAAACTGGTTGTTAATTTATACTTATCCCCTGGTTTTATAATAATTGGTTTTCCGTGATCATCTAATCTTGGTTGATCTGTTACATACCCTAACGGATGATTTGCATCTTGGGTTGCCTCTAAAACTTCCCAATGATCAAAAACAAATTCATTCGATTTATCTACAGGAACTCGATTAGAAACCAATATCGTTGAGTTTGTATCTACATTATATCCCTCCTTTCCACCTATCTGTTTTTCTGGAAGATTCGTAATATTTTCTTCTTTAGGAGCCTTTTGTTCCATCGGATCATTCCCGTTTTTATAGTCCAATGCCAATTTGATAGGTTTTGAAACAATGTTAATCAAAATAACTCCATTTGCTTCGCTTAAATTTGCAAACTTTTCTACTTTAGAAGTTCCTCTAAAATAATAATAACCATCTGGGCTAACTTTCCATTGTTCGAAAGGAACTACTCTATAGCTTCCTGATACATTTATATTTTCAGATGAATCCGTTCGAATTAAATACTCTATATAAGGATTATTATCTTCTGTTTTTCTCTTAACTTCCCCGTTCTTTTGCAATTCATCTCCATTTTTTGTGGTAAAAGAAACGTCTGGTGTATAAAAACCATATTGCCTTTTAAATCGCATCGGGTCATCCCATCTATTTCCTCGCTGTCCTTTTTTTGCAATTAATGTATCTTGTTTTAGATCACTCCATATCTTTTTCTGCGAAATAGAGTCAAATGCAAAAAAACCGCCCTCTCTAATTCCATGCAATATATTAATAGCATATTCTTGATGATGATGAGAAACCATGTTTCCACTAGATATTGTTACATCTTCATAACAATTATTTATTCGAAGTATGTAATGGCGTCTTCCTCCATTTGTCGCGCTGCCATTGATCCCCCCCTTGGAACATACCGTTAATTCAACCTTCGTACCTGTAGACAATGTTGTCACTATAGTTTTGGGTGTTGTGTCTGCAAGAGTTGTCATTGGAACAATAATTGTTTCACCATTAATCTCAAGCTGATCCATTTCCCACGTATTCCAATATCCACCACTTTGAGAAGTAATTCCATCAAACTCCCAAACAAAACTGTGATTGTTCGAAGTTAATATAGAGTTTTGATCACTGGGAATTGCTCCATTCACAGATATACGATTTTTTGAATAAACTGTATCTGTCCATAACTTGGCATTAAATGTCACGTTTTCTATTTTCTTATATTGAAGTATAACTGTAAGATCACTTGATACATCCTCAATTGAAAATTTATCTGTTAAGATAATAGAATTAGGACTATCATTCGTTAATTTTATCTTGTTGATATTTATTGATGAATTCTCCGTTTTGGGATGTTCATATTTCATCATCTCACCAATCGAATTTTTATATAACACATTATTCTTTTGGTCAACAACTGTAATACTAGCTTTATATCCTCTTGGAATACTAATTTTATCAGAAATATTTTGATGTTTTATACTTGTTACTGCTCGATACTCTCCAAACACATCGTCATAAGACCATCCTTCTGGTCCCTTATCCGTAATTTGTCCAGTTTCATCTTTAAATTGATAATTAATGAGGAAATCTACATCATGAGAATAAGATAATGTAATCTTTTCACCAGGTTTTAACACAGCATAAACGGTTTTGTTCGTAATTTGTGTATCGGTCGTATAATAAATATACTCTTTTTCTCCACCTTGATCTTCAATCCATAACTTTCCTATATAATATACTTGCACATTTCCTACATGCGCTTTTATATAAGAATGCATCTGTCCTTTACTATTTTTAACAGTTGCTGGCGCATTATGTTTTATTTTTCCTCCTTTAATTGTATTCATATTTCCAAAGCTCAAAGGATCCTTTAAATTTTCATCTTGTTGTGCTTGAATACACTCTAATTCAAAATGTTCTGTGCTTATTTGTGCATTGTCCATTTCTACTCTATACTCTATATTTCCCAAATTAGAAAACATAAACAATTTATTTTCATCAAATTTAGTCTGTGCTGAATTTTCCGATTCAACTTCTTCCTCAATCTCTGTATTTTCTTCCAAAGAAGTCTCATATTTTTCCTTATCCGCCTGTTTATTCACTTCAGCAGCAACACTTGTTATTTTTCGATATGCTTTGTGTTTTTCTTCTATATTTCCTAAGGATGTAGCTGTATATTCTACTCTATAGTTTGATCCTGCCTTTCCTACATTTAGAACTTCTGCCCCATCATATTGATAACTAGAATCTGTTTCACAAATAATATTCGAAACTTTAATTTGCAATTCTTCCCCACCAGGCAAATGTGCAGAAACTTTTTCCAACAAATTGATTTCTGTATTTTCTACAACTTCTATATCGTCTATTCCATTAAAATAATTAGTTTGAGCATACGAATGAATTGACATAACTGGCATAGAAGATAATAAAATTGATAAAATTAGTGACACAGAAAGCAAAAAACGAAACTGTATCTTGCTATGCATCTTCTTTTTCATTTGAAATTATCCTTTCTATTACTGTGTTCTACATGATTTAACTTTTCCATACTTTGGGAAAATGCTTTTATGCTTACATAGTATACATTGCTCATTTCTTTGTCAACAGATTTTCATATTCCTTTTTACCCTAAATTATTTTATTTTTCATTTACTCTTTCCTGTAATCTCTTCATTAAACTTAAAGATATCACGGCAAAGAAAGAAATAATAATTCCAATATAGAATTCACTGTTCGTTCCACCAACTACACCGGTATCTGGTACAGCCTCTTTTTGATTTACTACTGTAATCATTGTATCTTTATCTAGTGTACCTTCTGCCTTACTTCTATTTCCATTGTAAGTAGTTATGTAATGATCTTGATTCTCCTCCTTTTCTGTCACTACATAATGAATATTTGGTGGCAAATGATTGATTGTTATTTTTTGTCCATGAGACAATGACACTTCTGCTACTCCATTTTGAAAAACAAGCGTTCCATCTAATGGCTTTTGAACCTCATCTTCCAAACCTTCTAACACGC
>JARHYE010000011.1 GCA_029258605.1 Ruminococcus sp. | reverse complement strand
ACCACAGTTTCGAAGAATTAAAAGGAAAAAAACTTACCTATCAAGAACTGTCCCAATATCCAATTCTTATGTTGGATAAAAAAAGTACAACAAGTGAATTTCTTCATAAAGCATTCCAACAGCATCAGTTGGATCTTATTCCTGAGATTGAAATCACAAGCAATGATCTTCTCATTGATCTTGCAAAAATCGGACTTGGCATTGCTTTCATCCCTGATTTTTGTATCCACAGCCGCCAAGATGATCTGTTTATTGTCCAAACAAAAGAAGAGCTCCCTAGGCGAGAGCTCGTTGTGGCCTATAATGATAAGATGCCTCTTACAAAAGCCACAGAAGAATTTTTAAGTTATTTCTAAACTCGATTCTTTTTCTACCTGCTGTTTCCAGAATGTATCGATATATTCTTTACACGTTTGGACACGGCAGGTTTTATATTCTTTCCATTCCCTTGGAAATACTGCCTGACTTCTATGCTCTTGAAATCGCTCATCCAATAAAAGGATGACTCCTTTATCCTTTTCTGTACGGATAACTCTTCCCGCTGCCTGAAGAACTTTATTCATTCCAGGATATAGATATGCATAATCAAAACCATTTTGTCCCTGTAAATCAAAATGCATTCGTAAAATGTCTCGTTCTGTACACACTTGTGGAATTCCCATTCCGATGATTGCTGTTCCAATCAGCTGATCCTGGGTTAAATCAATCCCTTCTGAAAAAATCCCCCCAAGCACACAAAAAGCCAACAACGTCTCTTGACGTTTTTCCTTGAAACACTTAAGAAATCGTTCTCGATCTTCTTCCTTCATCGTTTGCTGTTGTATGATACATTCGATCTCTTTTGGTATTTTCTGGCTCACCGCCCAGTAGATTTCTTCCATCAAACGATACGAGGGACAAAACACCATATAGTTTCCTTTCTTTCCTTCTACCATCTGCAAGACATATTGTGCAAATTTATCATAGGTCTCTTGATTTCGCGCAGAAAATCTACTGCTCACATCTAATCCCAGCAAAATTTGTCGATTGCTTTCTGGAAAGGAGGACTTCACATAGATTGCATAATCATCTGGTTCTACACTGAGCAATTTTTTATAATAGGTTATAGGAAGAAGCGTAGCTGAAAAGAAAATGGTGCTATTACCATACGCCAAATACTCGCTTAATCTTTCGGCCGGATTCACACAAAAGAGTTTCACTTTAAATCTTCCGTCCTGTTCCAACTCCGAATAAATCTTGTAGTTTTCATCCAACCGATCATAGGTATTTAAAAAATCTCTGATCTGAAAATAAAAATCACGAATTTGTTCTTTTTTCTCCTCCGGGAACTCATCCATCGATTCTTCGAGCAATGTAATTACATGCATCAATTTTATCGCAATATGCGATACACTTTCTAAAAGGTTATAATGTTCACACTCTCTTTTTAAAATTAATAATTGTCGATTACATTCATCTAGAGTCTTTGAAAGCTTTGGACTGTATTTCGCTGTAATCTTTTTCATCTCTAGTACATCTTCTTTGTATAGCACGGCACTATACATTTCTCGGCCACGTTCTACCAGATTATGCGCTTCATCAATCAGATATATGTATTCCCCTTTTGTACCATCTGCAAAAAATCTTTTTAAATGTGCATTTGGATCAAACACATAATTGTAATCACAGATGATACTATCGGCCCACACCGCTACATCCAACTCCATTTCAAATGGACAGACTTTATATGTTTCTGCCTGTTTCATAATTGCCTCTCGGCTAAACTGATCCTGCGTGGTAATAAAATCATAAATCGCATCATTCACTCGATCAAAATGACCATTTGCATAAGGGCAATGATCTGGATCACAGGTTGTCTCCTCACAAAAACATATTTTTTCCTTTGCAGTTAAAGTAATCGTCTTTAGTCGAAGTTTTTGATCTCGAAGTGTATCAAAAGCTTGTTCTGCTACCGTTCTTGTAATGGTGCGAGCTGTAAGATAAAAGAGTTTTTCTCCCAGTCCTTCTCCCATCGCTTTTACCGCCGGAAATATGGTAGCCATTGTTTTTCCAACCCCTGTGGATGCCTGAATAAACAGTTTCTTTTTTCGTAAAATGGTCCGGTAAACAGAAACTGTCATATCTCTTTGGCCCTTTCGATATGCATAAGGAAATTGCAACGTTTTAATCGAATGGTTTCGTATTTCTTTCCACTCAATTTGAAATTTGGCCCATTTTTCGTATTGATCGATCAGTTCATAAAAAAATGTTTCCAAGTCCTCTCTTTGAAATTCATATGAAAACCTTTTTAGTTCTTCCGTTTCTATTTGACAGTAAGTCATTTGCACTTTGACCACTTTACTTTGATTCTGCAAGGCATAAAGATATGCATAGCATTTTGCTTGAGCAAGATGCACCTTTACAGGTTGTTCAACGAAAGAAAGATCTCGTACAACTGTCTTAATTTCATCCACAATTGGAATGTCCTGTCCTTCTATGATTCCGTCCGCTCTTCCTTCAACCTGAAGCAAAAAATCTGAGCAAGAAACAATCGTTTTCAATGCCACTTCTGCCCGATAGCCTGATCCCATAGCTTTTTGAATTTTTCGATGCAGCTTTGCACCTGCAAGCATTGCATCTTTATCTGCACTAACGCTCACACGATGATCAATATTCCCGCTTCGCATAATAAATTCCACCAAACTGCGAACCGATATTTTTATTATTTCTTTTTCCTCTCTCATACTACGTCCATATAAAACCCCCGCCAAAAATCTGGCGGGGGTGAATAATTTATTCTGTCTTTTCTACATGTGCAACTTCTGCAATTGTTTTTGTTAAACCAGCAATTCCTTGTAACTCTGATGGAATAATAATCTTTGTTGCTTTTCCATCCGCTGCTTTTGCAAATGCCTCCAAACTCTTAATCGTAAGAACTGCATCATCCGCTCCAGCTGCTTTGATAAATTGAATTCCTTCTGCTGTTGCTTTTTGAACCGTTCTAATAGCCTCTGCCTGACCTTCTGCTTCTTGAATCCTCTTTTCTTTTTCCGCTTCCGCTTTCAGAATCGCTGCTTGTTTAGAAGCCTCCGCTTCCAAGATTACAGATTCTTTTTCACCTTCTGCAACAAGAATGGTTGATTTCTTTTCACCTTCTGCTTTCAGAATTGCTTCTCTTCGTTCACGTTCCGCTTTCATCTGTTTTTCCATGGCATCCTGAATTGCTTTTGGTGGCATAATATTTTTAAGTTCTACACGATTTACCTTGATTCCCCAAGGATCTGTAGCAATGTCAAGTGATGTTCTCATTTTGGAGTTGATCGTTTCTCTAGAAGTCAGTGTCTCGTCTAGTTCCAAATCACCGATAATGTTACGAAGTGTAGTCGCTGTTAAATTTTCAATCGCTGCAATTGGACTTTCCACACCATAAGCATACTGCTTTGGATCTGTAATCTGGAAAAATACAACTGTATCGATCTGCATCGTTACGTTATCTTTTGTAATTACTGCCTGTGGTTCAAAATCAACTACCTGCTCTTTTAATGAAACACGTTTTGCAACTTTATCTAGAATTGGCACTTTAAAATGAAGTCCAACACTCCATGTCTCTTTGTATCCTCCTAAACGCTCTACAACATATGCGTGTGCCTGTGGAACAATTTTGATATTGCGCATGATTATAATCAATGCAAGTATTAAAATAACTAACAAAAAAATCATCATAATAGTTCTTCCTCCTTGTTATACGACTCCACAATTAATTTTACTCCTGAAATTTGTACTACTTTTGCCAACATACCCGGTTCCATTACATCTTCATCTTTTCTGGCTCTTACGGTCCATTCAATCCCATTCACGACAGCCACGCCTGTTTGTGCTAAATTGTCTACCTTTTCTGTGATTTTTACAATCTTGCCCTGCATACTATCACAATTGGTACGTTCGTGTTTCGCATTAATATACTTAACTGCGAATGGCCTTGTAAATACAAGAAGTGTAAACGAAGCAATGAAAAATGCTGCCACTTGCCACAACAGATCTAAACCGATCATACTGAACAGCATTGCTAGCAATGCACCTGCCGCCAGCCAGATTGTCGTTAAACCTACTGTTGCAAATTCAATTGCAAGGAACACAACAAATAGCACAAGCCATATCATCGCGTCCTTTTCCATATCGCACCTTCCTTTCTATCTTTTGTATAATTTGTTTGTATAATCCAAGACATTCGCTAAAATGTCTTAATTATCTGAATTAAATAATGGTGTAGAAAGATAACGTTCTCCTGTATCCGGAAGTATCACAACGATGGTTTTCCCTTTGTTTTCTTCACATTTTGCCAAAGAAATGGCTGTATAAAGAGCTGCCCCCGAACTAATTCCTATTAGGATTCCTTCTTTATGTGCCAAAAGTCTGGACGATGCATATGCATCTTCTTCCTCCACTGTCACTACCTGATCGATCACCTTTGGATCGAGAATATCTGGTACAAATCCAGCGCCAATTCCCTGTAATCCATGAGGCCCTGCTTCCTTTCCGGACAGCACTGCTGATTTTGCAGGCTCTACTGCCACAATCTGGATCTTCTCGTTTTTCTCTTTTAAATATCGCCCTACTCCTGTGACCGTTCCACCTGTACCAGCTCCCGCCACAAAAATATCAACACATCCATCCGTATCTTCCCAAATCTCTGGCCCCGTAGTTTCATAGTGCGCCTGCGGATTAGACGGATTTACAAACTGTCCTAATACAATCGCATTGTCTAGCTCATTTGCTAGCTCATTTGCTTTGGAGATTGCACCTTTCATCCCCTTTTTTCCCTCTGTCAATACAATCTGTGCCCCGTATCCCAAAAGAAGTTTTCTTCTTTCAATACTCATCGTCTCTGGCATAACAAAAATTGCTTTGTATCCTTTTGCTGCTGCTATTGAAGCAAGTCCAATTCCAGTATTTCCACTTGTTGGCTCGATAATGGTAGCTCCTGGTCCTATTTTCCCTGCTTTTTCTGCATCTTCTATCATTCGAAGTGCTACACGATCTTTTACGCTTCCTGCTGGATTGAAGTATTCTAATTTCACAAGGACTTTTGCTACAAGAGATTGTTCTTCTTCAATATTCTGCACTTCTAAAATTGGCGTTTTTCCAATTAGCTGTGTAACACTATTATAAATTCTACTCATGTCTATCCTCCTGTCTTTTTATAATCATGCAGTAAACTTGCTTCTGCATATTCCTATAATAAACAAAAATGTAATGAATTACAATCATTCTTTTTAATTTAAAAATTTTTTTATTTTTCGATAAATTTCGACTTTCTTTGTATGGTATTACAAAATACAGCCGAAATACATTGACTTTCTTTAGTAAATATGCTAACCTTACAAAGTGTCGTGTATTACAAAATATACTTCACTTTAAATTTATTTTTTCAATATGGAGGGTAACACAATGACAGGTACAGTAAAATGGTTTGACAATGCGAAAGGTTATGGATTCATCTCTGATGCAGAAGGAAATGACATCTTTGTACACTACTCTGGATTAGTAATGGATGGATACAAATCTTTAGAAGAAGGCCAGGCTGTTGAGTTTGAAGTAACAGAAGGCGCTAAAGGACCTCAGGCAGTAAACGTAGTAAAACTTTAATCACCATTTTGAACGTACTTTTATCTATATAACTCGAACCAACGTTTTAAATATTTAAAAGCTATATCATGAAATGAGATTAAAAAGGAAGCTGTTGCAACTGATAAATCAGATGCAGCAGCTTTTCTTTTGGCTCTAAGTCAATAGTTGGGGTGGGATTCTTAGGAATCCCCTTCATTATTGGATTTAGAGCTATTTTTATGTTTGGATATAAAATATGTATTTCCAGGCATGACAAACAAGCCTTCAAGTCCCA
>JARHYE010000108.1 GCA_029258605.1 Ruminococcus sp. | reverse complement strand
CAGCTTCTTTAAATGCTTTTTTCATTTCTATGGTAATAAGTTCCAACAATGTCTTCACTTTCATTCACTCTCCGTTCTTTTTTCTTCCATTTTGCTATTTTACCATGTATAATCATGTTGGGCAAGTATTATTGCCTAACTAAGATAGAAAGGTATTGAAAAATATGAAGATTGGTTCACATGTTGGGATGAGTGGCAAAGATATGCTGCTTGGTTCTGCTAAAGAAGCTGTCTCTTACGGCGCTGATACATTTATGTTTTACACAGGAGCACCACAAAATACCAGACGAAAAGAAATCAGTGAATTAAAGATTGATCCAGCCTGGGAATATATGTTAGCTAATGGCATTTCAGAAATCGTGGTCCACGCTCCCTATATCATCAACCTTGCGAATTCTGTAAAACCAGAAACTTTTGAACTTGCTGTTGAATTTTTGGCAAAAGAAATTCAACGCACGGTAGCTTGTAAAAGTCACACCCTGATTCTACATCCTGGTTCTCACGTTGGTGCTGGTCAAGAGCAAGGAATCAAGCAGATTATCAAGGGATTAAACGAAGTTCTTACCAAAGACACAGATTGTGTGATTGCCCTTGAAACAATGGCCGGAAAAGGTTCTGAAATCGGAAGATCCTTTGAAGAACTGGCTCAAATTTATGATGGAGTTGTATACAATGATAAGTTAAGAGTCTGCTTTGACACTTGTCATACAAGCGATAGTGGATACGATATCATCCACCACTTTGATGATGTAATTGCTGCGTTTGATCGAATTCTTGGAAAAGATCAAATTGCTGTATTCCACATCAATGACAGTAAAAACGTTCCAGGTGCTGCAAAAGACAGACATGCAAATATTGGATTCGGAAACATTGGATTTGATGCACTAAATTATATTGTACATCATAAAGATTTTGAATCTGTACCTAAAATTTTAGAGACGCCATTTATTCCTTCTCCAACAAAGGAGAAAAAAAGCTATGCGCCATATAAATTTGAAATAGAAATGCTTAGATCCGGACGTTTTGATCCAGAGATCCAACAAAAAATCATTCATTTTAACGAATAGTACAAGAAAAGTGTACGCTTATCTTTTTAATGATTTCATTTCCTCTTTCGTAAAAGATCTGCGTACACTTTTTAATGCAAAAAAATACACGTCTGGGCGGAGTCGAACCGCCGCACATGCCTCCGGAGGGCATCGCTCTATCCACTGAGCTACAGACGCATAATCACACCCTGTCATCTTTCACAGAATGCATTTGCATTTTAGCATATTTTCTTTTAAATGTAAAGGGATAGCCTTATCGATTCATCTGAAGTTTTCCTTCTTTTGCGTTATAAAAATACACATGGTCACTCAGCACATCTTCTATTTCTAACTGAGTTGCATTCACATCAACTACCATGTTATTCATCTCATTTTCCTCCATAGATTTCGATTCTGGAACAATAATTACCTCATGCACACTACTTGGAAGAAGATAAAAATTTTCCTGTAGCATATTTGCGATCATTTCTAATACATGAGGGTAAGCAAGACAAGCTGCACCAAAATTTTTCAATGAATTTGTCAAAATATACATGACTTCATTTTCTGTTTCCTCTTCTAATTCCATCTCTTCCTCCCCTTGTTCCTGTAAAAGATCCTTCACCGCCTGACGCATGGACATAAACTGTGCCGGAAGAAGTTTGATTGCATTTTTTTCCGCAATCTCATAAAGACAATCCAAAGAGATGCCCCATAGTTCTAAATGCTCTTTTTTTATCAAGATGGTTGCCATTCCATTTTCTCCTGCTTCTAAAAGAATATAAAACACAATTGCTAAATCGAGATATCTTACATGCGGAATCTGATCCAACATCTCCTTATTTTTCTCATAATGAATTACTTTAAACACAATTTTTTCTCTCATTACATTATAGTCATCAAACTGACATTCTTGTATAACCTCTGTACACTTCACAGAATCATATACTTCCAAGAGTTCCGAAACGATCAATGCAAAATCTGTTTTTTCTTTGTACTTTTCGTAAAAACCTTCTAGATAAATGGTAGGTCCAATATTACTTCCTTCTTGTTCAATTAACACCCCCGTTCTTTCTTTGCCATTATTCTTTATGGTTGAATATAATCTTGCCTTTGTTCCTTCTTTTAGTTGTTTGTTTAATTCTCTTTCAATCGCACACAAAAATTCCTGGTATTCCATAAACGTTCCTTTCTATTTTGTATGCTCATCAAAAAATATGGATAATGTGACACGAACTGTGTCGGATAAAAGATTTGAATAATATTATGTAAGTTGATTATAACGGATATGAACCTTTTTTACAATACAACTTTTAAATAAAAAATATGCAGAGAACAACTCCCTGCATATTATATTCTTTATACTCTTGATAAATATTCGCCTGTTCTTGTATCGATTTTAAGAACATCTCCCTGCTCAACGAACAGTGGAACCATAACAACAGCGCCTGTTTCAACAGTAGCAGGTTTTGTAGCTCCCTGTGCTGTATCACCTTTGAATCCTGGCTCTGTTTCTGTAATCTCAAGCTCTACAAACAATGGTGGCTCAACAGAAAATACATTTCCTTTGTGTGAACAGATTTTAACAACTTCGTTCTCTTTTACGAACTTAAGTGCATCTCCTACCACTTCGTCATTTAATGCAATCTGATCGTATGTTTCAACGTCCATAAAGTTGTAAAGATCTCCATCCTGATATAAGTATTGCATTTCTTTTCTATCAATTCTTGCCTGCTCAAACTTTTCTGTAGGTCTGAATGTTTTTTCAATGGCACCACCACTGATAATGTTTTTTAATTTTGTTCTTACGAAAGCAGCTCCTTTACCTGGTTTTACGTGTTGGAACTCTAATATCTGATAAATATTTCCATCATATTCGATGGTCAGACCGTTTTTAAAATCACCTGCTGAAATCATATCTTTCCTCCTTAAATTGTGTATGTACATACACTGTCCTAATATACACTATATATGATATTATAATATTTTCTCGTTTTTTTCAACCTTTTTTTCGATATAATCCTATTTCCTATGCTTCTTTTTGTAAAAATGAAGCACAATTTTCTCTAAATAGCGTTTCAATACAATCTGTATTTCCTCTTTGGGATGAATAGGCTTTACAAGAATATTTCTGATTCCTGTCCTTTTGGCTCCCCACACATCTGTAAACAACTGATCCCCTACAAACAGTGTATTCTTTTGATTGGTCCCCATAATTTCCATGGCTTTTTCGTAATTTTTACGAGAAGGTTTATGGGCATTGTATATATAATTTGTGTGGATGTCCTCGTTAAACATCTGAACTCTCGCCTCTTGATTATTGGAAAGAAGGCAAGAAGAAAATCCAAGTTTTTTTAAATTGGAAAACAGTTTTTTTGCACGCTCATCTGCTGGAGCACCATGAGGAACCAATGTGTTATCAATGTCAAAAATCACACCGCGATATCCTTCTTCATACAGTTGTTCAAATGGAATCACATAGGTAGATGCCATATACGCATCCGGGAAAAATTTATCGAACATATATCTTTTGTTCCTTTCTATCTTCAAAATCATCCTCGCATCATTATAACAATTTTTGAATTTTAAGGCAATGAAAAGCTAGGAATCTTCTTTCCAGTTTTTTCCACTTCGATCCATTGCTTTTCGTACATCCTTTTTAAATTGTTCCCATGCCTCTTCATTTTCAACAAAATATTTGGGACAATTTTTTCCAGTAACATCGTAATGTCTTATGACATCCTGTTCTGTAAGCTCAAACTTCTTACAAAGCCAAGCTGTAAGCTGCACCATGGATTTATATGTTTCTTTATTAAAGATTCCACTTTCATCTTCGTGACAGCATTCAATAGAAACTGTATCTTTATTTCTTGAATTAGAGGCATATGCATATTCCCAGGTAGGAATGCACTGTACAATTTCGCCATCCAACCCCACAACAAAATGGCTACTCACAGATGTTTCGTGTGTATCCTTTAGACTTTGAAAATAATCTCTGTTATTTTTAGCTGTACTTCCAGGATTCGCAGTATAATGTATTACGATACCTTTGATCTTTTCAGATTTTGTACCTGGTCTTGAATATTCATTAACATCAAGAAGTTGTACATCAATCTTTGGTTTTGATGCATCTACTTTCAGATTTTTATAGGGGCTACGATTTTTTACAAATACCGCTCGTAGTGCCAAAGTAGCCGTCAATATTAATAAAATTATAATCCCTATACAAATTATTTTTTTTCGTATTGTACTCTTTCTATATCTTTTGTTTTTCCTTTTTCTCATGATCATACTCCACTAATCAACCATACCTCTTTCATATTGTATCATAAACATATGCTTTCGACAGTTTTTTCTATTACAAATGGAATAAATTAATAGAACATTCATAAAAACAGGCGTGGCCTTCTTTCGACCACGCCTGTTCGTATTTGCTTTTTCCTTACTTATGCATCTACGCTATAGTTCGGTGCTTCTTTTGTAATATGAATATCATGTGGATGACTTTCTTTTAAGGAAGCTGCTGAGATCTTAACAAATCTTCCATTTTCTTTTAAGTCTTCAATTGTTGGTGTTCCACAATATCCCATACCTGAACGAAGTCCTCCCATAAGCTGGAACACGGTATCTTCTACTGTTCCTTTGTATGCTACTCGACCTTCTACACCTTCTGGAACAAGTTTCTTTGCATCTGCCTGGAAATATCGATCTTTGCTTCCGTTTTCCATTGCTGCAATAGATCCCATACCACGGTATACTTTGTATTTTCTTCCCTGATATAATTCAAAATCTCCAGGGCTCTCATCGCAACCAGCAAAAATACTTCCCATCATACATACGCTTGCACCTGCTGCAATTGCTTTTGTCATATCACCTGAGTATTTAATTCCTCCATCTGCAATGATTGGCACATTGTATTCTTTTGCTACTTTATAACAATCCATAACTGCGGAAATCTGAGGAACACCAATTCCTGCTACAATACGAGTCGTACAAATAGATCCTGGCCCAATTCCAACTTTAACTGCATCAACACCTGCTTCAATTAAAGCTTTGGTAGCTTCTCCAGTAGCAACGTTTCCTGCGATAACTGGAAGATCTGGATATTTTTCTTTAACCATACGAACAGTACGAAGTACGTTTGCAGAATGACCATGTGCAGAGTCCATTACAATCACGTCTACTTTAGCCTTTACAAGTGCATCTACACGCTCTAAGCAGTTGGCTGTAATACCGATTGCAGCCCCACATAGGAGACGTCCCTGGGAATCTTTTGCTGAAAGTGGATATTTGATCTGTTTTTCAATATCCTTAATAGTGATAAGTCCTTTTAAGTTTCCTTCATCATCGACAATTGGAAGTTTTTCTTTTCTAGCTTTGGCAAGGATTCTCTTTGCTTCTTCAAGTGTAATTCCTACTTTAGCTGTAATAAGTCCATCTGCTTCAGAAGTCATAGACTCTTTGATCTTCTTAGAAAAATCCTCTTCAAACTTCAGGTCACGATTGGTAATAATACCAACCAGTTTTTTTCCTTCTGTAATTGGAACACCTGATATTCTAAATTTAGCCATAAGGTTGTTCGCATCTTCTAAGGTATGCTCTGGTGATAAATAAAACGGATCTGTAATAACTCCATTTTCTGAACGTTTAACTTTATCTACCTCTTCGGCTTGTCTTTCAATAGACATGTTTTTATGAATAATACCGATTCCACCTTGACGAGCCATAGCAATTGCCATTCTGTGTTCTGTAACTGTGTCCATTCCGGCACTCATCATTGGAATATTGAGTCGAATAGTGCTTGTAAGATTTGTTGACAGATCAACTTGATTTGGGATTACCTCTGAATATGCTGGAACTAAAAGAACATCATCAAATGTAATACCTTCTCCAATTATCTTTCCCATTGGTTTCTCCTCCTCGTTTTTATTCTGTTATTTGATATTTAAGTGATATACTACATAAAATAACAGTTATTGTCAAGCCATTCCTTAAATTGACAGCTTTATTCGTATTTATTTATTTTACACTCTATTTATTAATTTTATTAATATATTGCAAATTCTTCCATTATTGCAAAAAAGAACCTTGCATTTTCATGCAAGGTTCTAAGGATTACATCATTCCCATTCCACCTGGTGCGCCAGCTGGCATTGCAGGTGTGTCTTCTTTAATTGTAGATACAACAGACTCTGTTGTAAGAAGTGTTGATGCTACGCTTGTAGCATTTTGAAGCGCTGATCTTGTAACTTTGGCAGGATCTAGAATTCCCTTCTGTACCATATCAACATATTCTTCATTGTATGCATCAAAACCAATACCTGGCTCAGACTCTCTAACTTTGTTAATAATAACTGCGCCTTCCAGTCCAGCATTTGTTGCAATGTGGTATAATGGAGCTTCCAATGCTTTTAATACAACTTTTGCTCCTGTCTTTTCGTCACCTTCCAATGTTTCAATCAGTTTTGCAACTTCTTTTGAAGCATGGATGTAAGCAGAACCACCACCTGCGATAATTCCTTCTTCTACAGCTGCTCTTGTAGCATTTAATGCATCTTCCATACGAAGTTTTGCTTCTTTCATTTCTGTCTCTGTAGCAGCACCTACACGGATCACTGCAACTCCACCTGCTAATTTTGCAAGTCTTTCCTGTAATTTTTCTTTATCGAATTCAGAAGTTGTCTCTTCGATGCCTTTTTTAATCTGTGCTACTCTATCTTCGATTGCTTTCTTTTCTCCACAACCGTCTACGATAACTGTATTTTCTTTTTGTACTTTTACAGATTTTGCACGTCCAAGTTGCTCTAATGTAATTTCTTTTAAATCCATTCCAAGTTCATCTGAAATTACCTGACCGCCAGTTAAAATTGCAATATCCTGGAGCATTTCTTTTCTTCGATCACCATATCCTGGTGCTTTTACTGCAACTACATTAAATGTTCCACGTAATTTGTTCACAATAAGTGTTGTAAGTGCTTCTCCTTCAATATCTTCTGCAATAATAAGAAGTCTTGCACCTGACTGTACAATCTGCTCAAGAATTGGGAGAAGATCTTGAATGTTAGAAATTTTCTTATCAGTAATAAGAATGTATGGATCATCTAAAACAGCTTCCATTTTTTCAAGATCTGTGGCCATATATGCTGAGATATATCCACGATCAAATTGCATACCTTCTACAAGGTCAAGTTCTGTCTGCATTGTTTTAGATTCTTCAATGGTAATTACTCCATCTTTGGAAACTTTTTCCATAGCATCTGCTACCATCTGACCTACTGCATCGTCTCCTGAAGAAACAGCGGCAACACGTGTAATCTGTT
>JARHYE010000102.1 GCA_029258605.1 Ruminococcus sp. | reverse complement strand
ATCGTAATATATAACGTGGAAGTTAATTATATAAGGAGGATGCTATGGGAAACCGTACATATTATGATATTCTCGGTGTATCCAATGATGCCACGTTTGAAGAAATTACAAATGCGAAAAATAATTTAGCAAAGATTTATCATCCTGACGCCAATATAAGAAATAATATAGATACAACTGCTTTTATGCAGGAAATACTAGAAGCATATCAAGTTTTATCAAATCCAGAATCAAGACGAAAGTACGATGCCAAAGTATTTGGCAAACGAAAAAGTCGTGTTTTTCGTACCTATACTGTAGGAGAGGATGTCAAAGAAGATCCTTCCTCTTCCTTCATTACATGTTGGAATGCAGCCTGCAAATTACAGGAAATTGTTTCAAAAAGCAATTATTTGCTGGAGCAAAGTTCTAAAACAAGTACCCTTTCTACCAGATTCTTTCGAAAAATTGGTAATAATCCAAAAGTCGATTCACAGACGGCCGAAGAATTAAATCAACTCTCTCTGAATGCTATTGGTCATATCACCACATTAAAACTTGCAGAAATACCAATGTGTTACTGGAATCAAGACGCTATGAACTGGGTCTTTATCCGTTGGAGCCAAAGACAAAATTCAGATTACCATTCTTTATTCGCGAAATATGATATTTTTGTAGAAACGAATAAAAGTACAACCGAAAAATTAAAATTACGTTCTACAAATAAACATTTTCAAAATAGTTTAAAACGTCTTTTAAATTATGCTGTTCAATAAAAAACTGTGAGAAATCATTCTCACAGTTTTTTTATTCTCCCTCGCGTCCACGTAATTTTCTATAACAATCCCTAACTTTTTTTAATACGGCTGTCAGATAGCGAAAGACTGGTTCTGTCGCAATCGAAAATACAACAAATAGCATAATACACTTTGTAGACATGCTCGTAATTCCAAACAAGTCATTCATAAATATACTACAAAACAGTAGTCCCGCAATACTTCCACACAATACCACTCTTCTCATATTATTCATTGGAGCACTAATCTTATAAAGAATCATAAACCCAACAATTGCCAAAAGCATCGTCGCTGCCGTAGAAATATCTTTAGAATTTACTTCAAAAGTTTGTCCAAAAACCACAAGTGCCCCAACCGCCAAGACATCCGTTAAAGCCGCTGGAAGTGCTTTTAAGAATACATTTGTAAGGAAATGACCTTTTATAATATTTTTGTTTGGTTCCATCGCAAGGAAAAAGGCTGGTACTCCTATCGTAAACGTACTAATCAGAGAAATCTGTGATGGTTCCAATGGATATGTGATCATAAAGACAACTGCAAACACAGATAATAAAAATGAAAACATATTTTTTACAAGAAATAAACTCGCTGATCGTTGAATATTATTTACGACTCTTCTGCCCTCCATTACCACCTCAGGCATACAAGAAAAATCTGATTCTAATAGAACCAACTGCGAAGCCTGTGCCGCCGCTTCACTTCCAGATGCCATCGCAATACTACAGTCTGCATCCTTTAAAGCTAAAACATCGTTCACTCCATCACCTGTCATAGCAACGGTTCTTCCCTCATCTTTGAGGATCTGAACAAATTTTCTTTTCTGATTTGGCGTCACACGTCCAAAGACAGTGTTGTGAAGCACTGCTTCTTTCATTTTTTCTGCAGTATCCAACGTGGATGCATCAACATATCTATCCGCTTGTTTAATTCCCGCTTGTTTTGCAACTTCAGAAACTGTCAGTGGATTATCTCCTGAAATCACCTTCACTTCTACTCCCTGATCTGCAAAATACTGGAATGTCTCTGGTGCCTGCTCTCTAATTGGATTGGCCATAAGAATATACGCCAATGGACAGATCGGAGCTTTTAATGGTTTACCATCAATTTCCTGATCGTATGTTCCAAATACTAACACACGTGCTCCTTTCGACGCATACTCCGTAATTTCTTCTTCGTATGTTTCATAATTTTCTTTTAGTACAAATTCCGGTGCCCCTAACACATACACTTCATCCTCAAAAGTAACACTGCTGTATTTTGTAGCAGAAGAAAACCCTGTTCTTTTTACTACTTCTTTTCCCGTCGACGTTGTAAAATATTCTTTGATCGCAGTCATCGTAATGTTATCTGCATCCATGGCTGACGCAAAATCTCCAACCATTGTGCGAATTGGAGGCATCTTCTCTTCCTCATACTGATCTGTTGGAATAATCGACTGAACTTTCATAGTATTCTCAGTAATCGTACCTGTTTTATCTACACAAAGCACATCAACTCTTGCAAGCGTTTCTATACTCTTCATATCATGAAGTAAAACTTGTTTTTTGGCGAGTCGCATAGCACTTACCGCAAGTGCAACACTCGCCAACAGATATAATCCCTCTGGAATCATCCCTATAATTGCAGCAACCATGGAAATAACACTTGCCCGAAATCCTTCCCGTTGATAAAAAAATGCTTGAATAAATAATATGATTCCAATCGGTATAATTGCAATCCCAACACCTTTTACCAGTTTATCAAGAGAACGTATCATTTCTGACTGCTCTGTAGTCTGCATTTCTTTTGCCTTAATTGTAAGCTTTGATATATAAGAATCTACACCTACACGCTCCAGTCTAGCATAACATTTTCCAGATATAATAAAACTTCCAGACATCAATTGACTGCCTTTTCGTTTTGTTATTTCATCGGATTCTCCTGTGAGAAGCGATTCATTCACCTGAACTTCACCTGCACAGACAATCGCATCCGCACAAACTTGACTTCCGGCTTTAAATTCTACGATATCATCCAATACAAGTTCTTCCGCATCCACTGTTCTCTTTTTTGAATTTCTAATTACAACTGCTTTTGGAGCATGAAGCATCGTAAGATTGTCCAAGGTCTTCTTGGCTTTAATTTCCTGTACAATTCCTATTAACGTATTCAAAATAATAACAGGCAAAAATGTTAAATTTCGAAAAGATCCAACAATGCAAAGCAACACACCTAATGTAAAAAAAATCAAATTGAAATATGTAAATACATTATCGTGTATGATTTCTTTTTCAGATTTCGATGGCGGGTCCACCGCTTGATTCGTCCATCCATGGAGTCTATGTTCTTGGACTTGCTGCTCTGTCAGTCCCTTTTTATACTCTGGCGTATATCTTGTAGTTGGAATCCTTCGATTTTTATTTTCTTCTTTCTGTTGTTCCTGTTTTTTTCTTTGCATACTCGTAATCCCCTTCACGTACCACATACACTTTGTCGATAGTAACATCATTCCTAAGTTATATTCATTCTATCACAATCTATCCGTATTTTCACAATCTTCACTAAATATTAATAAGTTTAAATTATTTTTATACTTTTAATAAGACATCTTCCCTTGTTTTATCCCTTCATATCCTTTATAATGTAACGTGAATTTTAAAAAGGATAAGAAATGAGAAAACACTATGAAACTACGAAGTATTTTAGCAATTAAATGTGCAAAATGGACGAGCTCCATTATTAAAAAACTAAATCGCGGAAGTGGTGCTACGCTTCCTGGATATGTCGCTTTGAAAATCGACCCTTCCATCCTCTCTGTGTTAGCAGATATGGTCAAAGAAAAGATAATCGTTACCATGGGGACTAACGGAAAAACAACAACAAATGCAATTCTTTACAGTGCACTCTCTGCAGAAGGTTACCGTGTAATTATCAATCGAACAGGGGCCAATATGCTAAACGGAATCGTATCTGCTTTTGTTCTAGCTACAGATAAAAAGTGTAGACTTAATGCTGATTACGCCTGTATTGAAGTAGATGAACTTGCATCTGTACACGTACTTCCTCGTCTTAAACCAGATTGTGCACTTCTCACGAATATTTCCAGAGATCAGCTGGATCGTTTCGGTGATATCGATCTTACAATTAATAAGATTAAAACCGCATACCAAAGTGTGCCTAACGCAACTTTGATCATTAATGCGGATGACGTGATATCCTACTCTCTTGCGAAGGAAAGTGGAAATCCTCTCATCACTTACGGTATCGACGAACAGATCTTTGATGATACTTCCCGTTCTGATATTCGAGAAAGTACGTTCTGTCAGTTTTGTGGCGAAAAATTGAGCTATGATTTTTATCATTATGGACAACTTGGAAATTATCACTGTCCAAATTGTGGACTTCATCGCCCTGAGCCTGATTTCACTGCTACAAACATTGAATTCGATGGCAATTTATATCACTTCAACTTCGGTGATATTAACATTCATTCTACAATACAGACATCCTATAATATCTACAACACCTTATCTGCCTATGCTGGATTACATGCTCTAGGAGCACCACTTACTCATTTTAAAGAAATGATTGAATCCTTCGATTATGGAAACAACCGTGAAAACGTCTTCACAATCCAAAATACGAAAATCCAGCTTCATCTTGCAAAAAATCCTGTTGGATTTCAGCAAAAGGTATCTATGCTTTTAAAAGATCAAAAAGAAAAAGATATTATTATTTTAATTAATGATGCCTATCAGGATGGACGTGATGTTTCCTGGCTGTGGGACGTAGATTTTCATCATCTTAGTCAGGCAAATGCTGCCACAATTACAACAGCTGGAACTCGAAAATACGATATGGCCTTACGTCTTAAGTACGAAAACATTCCATATTATATCAGTGACGATTTAAAAACAACCATTACCAACCTTATTTCTGCTGGAACAGGAAATCTTTATCTTGTTGTAAATTACACTGGATTACAACCTTGTAATCAATTACTTGCAAAATTAGAAACAGAATTAAAAGGAGGCGACAAGGCGTGAAACTGACTATTGGACATCTTTATCCTGACCTTCTCAACTTATATGGAGATCGCGGAAATATCCAGTGCTTTTGCAAACGTTTGCAATGGAGGGGAATCGATTGTGAAGTAATCCCTTACCTTTCTGGAGATACTGTAGATTTTGAAAATCTCGACATTGTATTTTTAGGAGGGGGATCTGACCGTGAACAAGAAATTGTTTGCCAATATTTAATGAATATCCGTGAGTCCTTCCATCGTTATATAGAAGATAACGGAGTCGTTCTTGCCGTTTGTGGCGGATACCAACTCTTAGGGAAATATTATCAAACAGATAGTAAAAAGATTGAAGGTCTTTCTATTCTTGATATTACATCCGAATGGAATCAACCTCGTTTAATCGGAAATATCATCCTAAATTCTCCACTATCTTCTCGTCCTGTCGTTGGATTTGAAAACCATGCCGGACGTACAGATATTGGTTCTCACACGCCTTTTGGAAGCGTTGTACGAGGACATGGAAATAATGGCACTTCTGGTCATGAAGGCGTAATTTATAAGAATCTTGTTGGAACATACCTGCATGGACCTCTTCTTCCTAAAAACCCAGAGATTTGCGACTATCTTTTAAGTTGTGCTTTGAAACGTAAATATGGGGAAGAAATCGAATTAACGCCTTTAGAAGATACTTTGGAACATAACGCAAACAAAATTATGGCAGAACGTCAGGAGTAACAAATTTAAAAGGATACGGTTTGATGACCGTATCCTTTTTTCTTACCCATTCACATAAAATTCAATGTCAATAATTAGGTTTGCAAATTCTTTCTCCAGGCTCTTTTGCTCACATGTAAACTGAAAGGCGGGAATTCCTGTTACGATATGGTTTGCCGCTTTCCAATCTCTTTTCAACGTATGTTCTAATTGTTCCCATCCCTCATATTCAACCAAAATACACGTCCTTAAATTGCACCGCATCCGCTCTAGAAATTTCATAAAATACGGTACTTCCGTCGGGTTTTGTCCTCTAATAAGTTCCAAAACCTTTTCAATTGTTTGCTTTAATGGTAGCAACTCTTCTTTCCTTAGTGTTTTCATGTTTCTCCTCCCGTTCACATTCGTTTGATTCTTTCATTTTACCATAAGATACGGTTTTTTCATAAATCCGACGCTTTTCTATACTAAATGGGAGTTTTTTTCAAATAAAAATAGAGCATCCATAAGAATGCTCTATTTTTCGCACATTAATTATATTTACGTTTTCTAGCAGCTTCAGATTTCTTTTTACGTCTTACGCTTGGTTTCTCGTAATGTTCTCTTTTACGAATCTCCTGCTGAATTCCTGCTTTCGCACAGTTTCTT
>JARHYE010000101.1 GCA_029258605.1 Ruminococcus sp. | reverse complement strand
TTCTTGTGGCACTAGGCGGAGGTGTAGTGGGAGATTTAACTGGATTTGCGGCTGCTACATATTTAAGAGGAATCGAAGTGGTTCAGGTTCCGACTACACTTTTGGCATCTGTGGATTCTTCCATAGGGGGAAAAACAGGAATTAATCTTGAGGCAGGAAAAAATCTTGCCGGTGCATTTCACCAACCGTTACTTGTATGGCAAGATTCGTCTCTTCTGCATACGTTGGAGGAAGATGTTTTGAAAGATGGAATGGCAGAGGTGATTAAATATGCTATTTTACAGGATCAAGAGTTATTTTCTAGGCTAAAAGATGTAGAATGGACAAAAAAGCATATCGATCAGGTCATTCAAATCTGTGTGTCCATTAAAAAATCTTATGTAGAAGAAGATGAGTTTGATCGTGGAAAACGTCAGCTTCTTAACTTCGGCCACACCATTGGACATGCAATTGAGAAAGCTACCGATTATGAAGTTAGTCATGGAAGTGCAGTTGCAAAGGGCATGTTATCGATTGCAAAGATTGCAAAAGATCAAGGATGGTGTAATCAAAAGACAGAAGATGAAATCAGAGAAATCTTACTTTTATATGGCTTTGAGTTAAACATTTCGCAGACTTCGAAAGAATTGTACGAGATGATCTTATCGGATAAAAAAAGAAAAGGTGCAGTGTTAGATTTGGTGATTCCATATGAAGTAGGAGATTGTAGGTTGAAGAGAGTAACAATGGAAGAACTAAAAGGATTGTTAGGAAATTAAAAAATTGAAAAGCAGAGAGGACAAATAGCATGAGTTCAACATTTGGAAAGAATATTCGAATCTCAATTTTTGGCCAGTCTCATTCGGAGGCAATAGGGGTAACCATGGACGGATTACCAGCTGGTATAAAGATTGATCAGGCAAAGTTGCAGCAATTTTTAGAGCGAAGAGCACCTGGGAAAAATAAATATGCCACACAAAGAAAAGAAGCAGACAAGCCTGAATTTTTAAGTGGACTTGTGGATGATAGGACGTGTGGGGCGCCATTGACTGCAATTATTCGAAACAAAGATCAGCGGTCAAAAGATTATGATCATTTAAAAGATTGTCCAAGACCAGGCCATGCAGATTATACTGCACACGTAAAATACAAAGGGTTTGAAGATTTAAGAGGAGGAGGCCATTTCTCTGGGAGGCTAACCGCTCCACTTTGTATAGCAGGAGGAATTTGTAAGCAGATTTTGGAGCAAAGAGGAATCCACATTCAAAGTGAGATTGTTTCCATAGGTGGAAATGAAGAGCACCCTTACGATGAAATTGAGAAAGCGATGAAAACCCTTGATTCGGTTGGTGGAATCATTGAATGTACTGCGACAGGAATACCAGTTGGAATTGGTGAGCCAATGTTCGATGGATTGGAAAATAAGATTGCGCAGGCGGTGTTTGCAATTCCAGCGGTGAAAGGGATTGAGTTTGGAAGTGGATTTGAAATGGCCAAAATGCAGGGAAGTGAAAGTAATGATTGTTTTACTTATATAGAGGATCAAGTAAAAACAACGACAAACAATCACGGGGGAATTCTTGGTGGAATTAGTTCAGGAATGCCGGTTTCCTTCCGCGTTGCAATAAAGCCGACTCCGTCCATTTCAAAAATGCAACAAAGCATCAGTTATGAAAGAAAAGAAGAGCAAGAATTAACGATAAAAGGAAGGCACGATCCATGTATTGTGCCAAGAGCATTGCCTTGTGTAGAGTCGGCAGCAGCGATTGCAGTTTACGATCTACTACTTAGTGCGACTGCAAAAGGAGAAATAAGGGAGGAATATCTATGATAGATCTCAAAGAGTGCAGAGAAGAAATTGATAGAATTGATCAAGAGATTGTAGAAAAACTTGAGGAACGGATGCGAGTGGCCGAACAAATTGGTCGTTATAAAAAAGAACAAAATCGTCCCATTATAGATCTTCTTCGTGAAAGAGAAAAAATTGATTCTCTGACAGAACTTGCATCCGAAGATATGGCATCTTATATAAGACTTCTTTATTTTTCCATTATGGAGATGAGTAAAGATCATCAAAGAAAGACCTTGAAGATGGAAACACCTCTTGTAAAGGAAATCACAGAGGCTTTGGATGCTACAGCACGTGTTTTCCCGTCCAAAGCAGTGGTTGCATGCCAGGGTGTTCCAGGTGCTTATTCTCAACAAGCCTGTGAAAAAGTATTTAAAATTCCGCAAATTGTATATATGAAGAACTTCAATGGGGTGTTTGCAGCAATTGAACAAGGCTTGTGCGAATATGGAATTCTTCCGTTAGAAAATAGTACAGCTGGTTCAGTGAATCAGATTTACGATCTCATGATGCAGCATCATTTTTACATTGTGAAGAGTGTAAAAATGAAAATAGACCACAACCTTTTGGCTATTCCCGGGGTAAAAAAAGAAGAGATAAAAGAGGTTTTTTCACATGAACAAGCTATTTTACAGTGTGAAGAATATTTAAAACAAATGCCAGGTGTGAAAATTACTATTTGTGAAAATACAGCAGAAGCAGCAAAAAAAGTAGCGCAGTCAGGAAGAAAAGATGCAGCGGCACTGGCATCCTATGCTTGTGGAAAGCTCTATGGTTTAGAGTGCGTCGAAGAAGGTGTTCAAGATCATGGGAATAATTACACGAGATTTATCTGTATTAGCAAGAAAATGGAACTTTATCCAGGTGCAGATAAAACCAGTCTTATGATGGTGCTTTCACATAAACCAGGTGCATTGTATCATGTGCTTTCTAGATTTTACTCATTGGGACTTAATCTTTTGAAATTAGAGTCAAGGCCGATCCCGAATCGTGATTTTCAGTTTATGTTTTATTTCGATATAGAATGTCAAGTTTATTCGGAGGAATTTATACGGTTAATGAGCCAACTCCAAGAATTAAGCGATGAGTTTCGGTATCTAGGAAGTTATATGGAAATTTAATTGGATGCATGCGGGGAATCATTATGAATAGAAAAAAAGCAGGACTTATTGGAAGAAAATTGGGACACAGTTATTCGAAACGTATACACAGTATGTTTGGAGAATATGAGTACGATTTGTGTGAAGTGGAAGAGGAAGATTTAGAAGCACTGATTCGCTCTGGAAAATATGATGGATTTAATGTTACCATACCCTATAAAAAAACAGTGATGAAATATTGTGATGAGCTTTCAGATACTGTAAAAAAAATAGGGGCAGTGAATACGATTTTATGCAAGGAGGATGGAAGGATCATAGGAGACAATACAGATGCATATGGCTTTACTTACATGCTTCAGTCTGCAGGAGTACAGATAAAAGGGAGAAAATGTCTTGTGCTAGGAAGCGGAGGAGCGTCTCTTACCGTGCAGGCTGTTTTAAAAGAGCAAGGAGCAGCAGAAGTTATTGTGGTGTCTAGAACAGGAGAGAACAATTACGACAACATAGACAGGCACTATGATAGTCATGTGATTGTGAATACAACACCCGTTGGAATGTATCCGGATAATGGGAAAACCTTGTTAAATCTTGATAATTTTACAAATTGTATTGGCGTGTTTGACCTAATATACAATCCCTATAGAACGCAGTTGATTTTAGATGCGATAAAGAGGAATATCCCGGCAACTGGAGGAATGGCAATGTTGGCTGCTCAGGCGAAGCGAACAAGTGAACTGTTCCAGAATAAGCAAATTCCAGAAGAGAAAATAGAAACAGCGATAAAAAAAATTACGGAGGAATATTTAAACATTATTTTAATTGGTATGCCTGGAGCTGGAAAAACCTTTCTTGGGAAAAAAATAGCAGAACAAACAGGAAAACAATGGATTGATATAGATGAGAAGATTGTAGAACAAGAAAAGATGTCCATTCCTGATATATTTGAACAAAAAGGGGAGGACTATTTTAGAAAAGTGGAAACGGAAGTACTGAAAAAATATTGTATCCAGAATAGGATGGTCATTTCTACAGGTGGAGGAGTTGTCACATGCAGGAGAAACTACCCAATTATTCGTCAAAATGGAAAAGTAATCTGGATTAGAAGAGACATGGATCATCTTGAGGTCAAGGGAAGACCATTATCTCAAAATGGAAGTTTAGAAGAGTTGTATCATTCTCGAAAAAGTGCATATAAGGAATGGAGCGATGAAGCGTATTATAATCATACGATAAGGAACGAATAAGTGATTCGCTGTATCAAAAAACTGGTGGTTGTGTTGTTACATAACCGCCAGTTTTCATGTTTTAAATCAAATTATTCTTCTGTTTCATCATTAGAAGATGCAACATCGCAGTCTTCTTCAGAAGGTTCTTCAACGTCCTTTTCTTCCGCTTTTTTAAGGGAAACATAGGATCTGTCAGGAACTGGTTGAAGATCACTGTCTAAGTCAAAATCTTCATCTTCGTCGTTTTGAAAATCATCTTCATCACAAAAATCATCACAATCATCGTTTAGTAAATAGGCAACAACAAGGCCAATTATAGTACCAACAATAGCAAGACTAAAAAACCATTTTAAAAACTTTTTCAATGTATAGGTCTCCTTTCTTATGGGAAATTTCATTTATATTATTGTAATACAATGACAGAATAATTACAATATTGGATTAAAAATATATTTAGATTGAA
>JARHYE010000047.1 GCA_029258605.1 Ruminococcus sp. | reverse complement strand
ATAGAGCCTTTCTGCTCTATAAATTCTAATAACCGTACAAGTCCTGGTCCTAATACTGGATCTTCATCACAAATTTTGATCTTTACATCTAATTTCATACGATCACCTTTTTCACTTTCTACCCTTCTAATAAAAGAATCTTTTGGGGGTCTACTCTTACTTTATCCGGAACATATTTACATCCCTTTGGTTGTTTCATCCACATCTTCTCCGCTGGATTTTGGCTATTTTTAAATAGGATTGTCTGCTCAAAAGGTGTTTCCACCACCTCAATAGGACAAATTTTTATCAAATTATTTTGATCCTCTCCTCTATCTTTTAACGGAATAAAATCGTGGGCTCTTACACCTACATACGATAAACGTTCTGGTACCTTTTTGTCAACATGCAATTCCACTTTCCAATCCAAAGCATAAATCATATGCTCCGAAATCTTTTTTGCTTTTGAAATATTTTTACATCCTGTCAGGCGCGCTGCAATCATATAACGAGGATTTTCAAACAGTTCTTTTGTATCCTCACAAATAATATTTTTCCCATTCTCTACAATCATCGTCTTGTCACAAAGCTTATATATTTCATCTCGATCATGACTTACAAGAACGGTACAGCCTTCAAAATTTTTCACACGTTCCTTTAATTCGATTTGCATTTCTTCTCTTAAATAACTATCCAGTGCAGAAAATGGTTCATCTAAAAGCATTACTTCCGGCTTCGAGGCGAAAATTCTTGCCAAGGCAGTTCTCTGCTGTTGCCCTCCCGACAATCGAGAAGGGTATTGATCTTTGAGTCCTTCCAAGTGAAATTGCCGGATGTAGTAATCACTCCATTCCATGATGTGTTTCTTCGACATTCTTTGTTTTTGCTCTCCCAATATCCCTGCCACAATATTTTCTTTGACCGTCATATTGGGAAACAATGCATAATTTTGAAAGAGGTAACCTACTTTTCTATCCTGAGGCCGCAAATTGATTTTCTGATCATGATCATACAGAACCTTATTTTTCACGATAATCTGTCCAGAATCTGGTGTAACAATCCCCGCAATCGACTTTAATGTCATACTTTTTCCACATCCAGATGCTCCTAGTATTCCAAGACATCCACTACTTATAGAAAACTCCATATCCATTTCATAATTTTTTAGATTTTTTTTGATTTTTACATCCATGATTGTTCTATTCCTATCTTTTTTCCTTGCGATTTTGCCATTGAAATACATATGTCACATAGTTCATCCCTGTGACAACTAAAAACGATATAACAACAAGAATCATCACATACTGGTATGCACCTTTCAGATTTCCAGCAGCAACATTGGAATAGACTGCAAGTGGAAGAGTTCTCGTTTTTCCCGCAATATTTCCTGCAATCATTGCTGTAGCTCCAAATTCTCCAAGCCCCCTTGCAAAAGCCAGAATTCCTCCTGATAAAATTCCAGACAAAGCATTTGGGAAAACCACCTTCCAAAAAATAGTCCATTCTGACAGTCCAAGTGTTCTTGCTGCATCTTTTAAATTAGGATCCACTTGTTCAAATGCGCCTCTTGCAGAACGATACATAAGCGGAAAAGAAATTACCACTGCTGCCAGTACCGTTGCTCCCCATGAAAACGCTATTTTTACTCCCAAAAACTCTAGTAGCATTTTCCCAAGGGGACGTTTCACTCCAAAAAGATAGAGTAGGAAAAATCCCGCTACAGTTGGAGGAAGTACTAACGGAAGCGTAAGAATTCCGTCCCAAATCATTTTTGCTTTTTCATGCTTCATACTCGCTACTTGATACGCTACAATAATTCCTGCAAAAAATGTAATCGCAATGGCAAGAGACGCTGTTTTCATTGAAATGATAATTGGTGAAATATCCATGATTACTTCCTCCATTTTCTATGTTATTTGTTCTTTTCAAATCCATATTTTTCAAATACAGCCATCGCTTCCTCACTTTTAAGGAATGTTACAAATTTTTCCGCCGCATCTTTTTTCTGTGAATTCGCTATGATCCCAACTGGGTAGATTACCTTTTTATCCAGACTATTTTCTGGTGCCTGTGCAATCACTTTTACCTGGTCTGTTGTGGCTGCATCAGTAGCGTAAACAATCCCTGCATCAGCACTTCCTTCTGCCACCCAGTTTAATACTTCTGTCACATTGGTTCCTAAACTTGCTTTTTCCAATGTTTCTTCCCAAATTTCTAAATTGGAAAGTATTTCTTTTGCATACTGTCCTGCTGGTACACTTTCCGGATCTCCTATGGCAATTGTCTTTGCTTTTGTAATGTCTGTAAATTCACTTAATTCCTGATCAGAATTTGCAGCTGTAATAAGAACCACTTTGTTTTCCAGAAGTTCCACAATAGAATCGGAATCTACCAATTTTTCCTCTTTTAGTGCATTCATTTGTTTTGCCGCAGCTGAAAAGAACACGTCTGCTTCAATTCCTTCTTCAATCTGAGTCTGAAGTTTTCCAGAACTATCGTATGTCCCCTCTACTTTTATGTTTGGATATTTCTTTTCAAACATAGGAATTAACTCCTCTTCAAAAGAATATTCCAAACTAGCAGCTGCTGCAACTAAAATAGTTACCGGTTCTTGTTCTTCTTTCTTTGACTGCTCTACCTTTTCCTTTTCCATACCATCCACATTTGCATCCTTTTTTGCTCCACATCCTAGAACAAGAATACTCATAAGAATGGATACCAAAACTACACTACCTACCTTTTGAAACTTTTTCATTTTCTTGTCTTCCTTTCATTTTATTCTAAAAATAGTATACATCAAGTTGTTTTATAAAACAATTCGTTTTTGCAAATATTTATGAATTCTTTTTCATTTTTTATAATTAGCTTGTCTTATAATTGTTTTTTAGCTCTTCTGATAGATGCTTTGCAGGAATTCTTTCCTTTTTCTACATTAAAAACGTCTGTTTCCCTTGATTTTTAGGGCTTTTTCCTTTACATTTCACTTGGAAAATCTTATAATATATATGGTTGGTATTATTATATTTTTTTAGAAGATCACGAAAAACTTGTATCTATTTTAACTATGGTTTTAGTTTTAATTTTGAGAAAAAAGGAGTTTTATTCATGGTATCATTTACAGTGAATGGGAGTGTTGTCACTCCTTCAAAAAACCAAAAACTTTTGCGTTTTCTTCGTGATGAACTGCATATCACTTCTGTGAAAGACGGATGCAGCGAAGGTGCATGTGGTGCATGCACGGTTATTATAAACGGAGAACCTTGCAAATCTTGCGTTCCCGACACAGATTCTCTTGCTGGAAAAGAGATCTTAACCGTAGAAGGTTTTACAGACTGGGAAAAAGAAGTTTATAGTTTTGCTTATGCGGAAGCTGGCGCTGTCCAGTGTGGATTTTGTATTCCAGGTATGGTTATCTGTACAAAAGCACTGCTTGACAAAAACCCAGATCCTACCGATGCAGAAATTAAATATGCTCTTCGTAACAATTACTGTCGTTGTACTGGATACGTTAAGATCTTTGCTGCAGTAAGACTTGCTGCAAAAATTTTAAAAGAAGGAAAACTTCCAAAACCTTCCTCTACAAATTGGGCTGTTGGATCTAGAGTCCAAAGACTTGATGCAAAAGAAAAAGTTCTTGGAACCGGAAAATATCCTGACGATTATTATTTTGATGGTATGTTGTATGGTGGTGCTCTTCGTAGCAAATATGCTCGTGCAAGAGTTCTTTCTATTGACATTTCAAAGGCACAAGCCTTAGATGGGGTTGCTGCCGTTCTAACCGCTGAAGATATTCCTGGCGAAAATAAAATTGGCCATATCAAACACGACCAATATACTTTAATTCCTGTAGGCGGACTTACACATTATCTTGGAGATGCAATCTGCCTGATTGCTGCAAAAGATATGGAAACTGTAGAAAAAGCAAAAAAACTGATCAAAGTAGACTATGAGGTTCTGCCAGCTGTTCATTCTATTGAAGAAGCCATGGCTCCAGATGCCCCAAAAGTTTACGATGAAGAAGAAAATAACATTTGCGCCTACAAACACATCAGTCGCGGAAATGCCGAAGAAGCAATCAAACACTCAAAATATGTCATTACAGATCACTTCGAGACCCCTTGGACAGAACATGCATTTTTGGAACCAGAATGCGCAACTGCATACATAGATGATGACGACGATGTATTTATTTATTCAACAGACCAATCTGCTCATCAAACCCTTCATGAATGTCAGCTACTTTTAGGCTCTGAAAAAATTAAAGTTCAAAATGCTCTTGTCGGTGGCGGATTCGGTGGAAAAGAAGATATGACGGTTCAGCATTTTGCCGCTCTTCTCACCTATGTTACAAGAAAGCCTGTAAAAGTAAAACTTTCCAGACCAGAATCTTTGCTCGTTCATCCAAAGAGACATCATTTTGTCATGGACTTTACAATGGGTTGTGATGAAAATGGTATCATTCAAGGTGTGAAGGCAAAAATTTCCTCTGACACTGGAGCCTTCGCTTCTCTTGGCGGACCTGTTCTGGAACGTGCTTGTACACACGCTGCAGGTCCTTATGCGTATGAAAATTTCGAAATCGAAGGAACCGCATACTATACAAATAACCCACCTGCCGGCGCATTCCGTGGGTTTGGTGTTACACAGTCCTGCTTTGCAACAGAATCTTTATTAAATATGATGGCTGAGAAGATTGGAATTTCTCCATGGGAAATTCGATATCGAAATGCAATCCGTCCGGGCGGTGTTCTTCCAAACGGACAAATCGTAGATGAATCTACTGGACTTGTAGAAACGTTAGAGGCAATTAAACACGATTATGATGAAGCCCTGGCTCTTGGAAAACCAGTTGGGCTTGCCTGTGCAATGAAAAATGCTGGTGTTGGTGTTGGACTTCCGGATACTGGACGCGTAAAATTAATTGTTCAAGAAGATGAAAAACTTCACATTTTCACTGGTGCATCTTGTATCGGTCAAGGACTTGGTACTG
>JARHYE010000039.1 GCA_029258605.1 Ruminococcus sp. | reverse complement strand
CAGTTAAGGCTGCGATTCCACTTCGAAATCCTGAAAATACAGGAAGTCCGATCGCCCCTAAAAGTAGATAGAGGATAACCGACATGGTTCCTCTCTTTCCTCCCAAAACTCCAACTGCTAAAAAAATCGCAAATGTTTGCAGTGTAAATGGTACTGCTGCCGGAATGGAAATCCAGGCGCAAATGGCAATGAGAACTGCAAACAAACTAATGTAAACCATATCTTTTGTTTTTCTACTACTAGTTTCCTTATTCATGATAACCTCTCTTTCTTGTTACAGTTTAGCAAACCAGTTTTCTATTGTCAACCTTTTAATAGATTCAGTTGACAATCATGTTTCTAAAAAAGTCTACTGCTCTAAAACAGTAGACTTATTTTTAAATACAAGCATCGATCATATTGGGTTTCGAACCATGGTCACTAATTTTCTTTGCTGGAACTCCTCCCACTGTAATGCCTGGTTCTAACACGTCTTTTACTACCACCGCATTGGCTCCTACGGCCACATTATCTGCAATTTTCACATTCCCAATGATTTTTGCACCGGAAGCAATAAAAACATTATCTCCAATTACAGGAGCTTCTGGTTTTCCATTTGTTGCTCCGATCGTCACTCCTTCGTGTATACGACAGTTTTTCCCTGCTACAGTATTTTCATTTACAACAATTTGTCCATAGTGAACAAGCGAAAGTCCTGGACCAAATACATTTAGACCAATGGAAAATCCTAATTTTTGTGATTTTCTCAAGTATCTAAGTTTTAAAAACAATCCATATCCCTTTCCTAAAAGATCTTTTCTACAGTTGAGATAGTATTCCGTTTTTCGCATTAACTTCTGATAAAAATATATACTATGTACATATGGAATAAAAATCTTCTGATTCTCCAATCTCAACGCTTTTCTATCACATTTTAGATAATATTTGTATTCTTCTTTACTACTGATCATTTGTTTGTCCCCTTCTAAGTTTCTTTACAAAACTCTTTCTTTCCTCTCTTGTAAATGTTAACAATACATTCACGATCAAATGTACCATTGCAACAAAAACTGCAACTATGATCAGTCGAATCCAGCTATCAATTTTCATTGTTTTTTGAATGCTAATGGCAATTAGGCTCATAATTGTAGCTGATCCTAATGATTTGAGAATTTGAGGGTAAAATGCCCATTTTTTAAATTCCAAACAATGTGCAGCATAAAGCGGGATGAACACTGCTGTACGAATGATTGTAAATACAGTTCCTGTTCCCATAATGATCAACATTTTATAAAAGTCACTTTCCACAGCATTGATTCCGATAAAGACAAGGCTAATGTTCATAATTCCTGTAACAAGTGCATATAACGATGGAATCTTAATATTATTTGTAACAATAAAGACATTGTACAATGGTTCTACCGGACCAGCAAACAAAAGGCCAAATCCATACACAACAGACATAATATATAAAATCTTTGCATCTACTGTCGGAAGCCATAGTTGAAACAACGGAATTCCAAATCCAATCAACAACACAATTGGAATTCCTGCAAGAGTTCCTACAACTTTCATGGAAAACTGTATTTGATGATCCAAATCTTTAATTTCATTTTTCGCATAACTGACAATAAACTCAGGCGCAAAAATATTAGCAATAATACCAATTAATTGCAATACAATATTCGGAAGTGTTTTGGCAATGGACAAAATTCCCATAGCACTATCACCAATTGTAATATTTGAGATAAGAAGGCTTAACTCTGTTGATAATATGGAGCTAATCTTAGAAACAACATTCCATACCCCAGCCTTGATCATTTCTACGATATAAGCAATTCGAAAATATCTTATCCCGATTTTAAACTCTGGTAAAAGTTTTTTCGTGTAGTATAAGTTGCTAAGCAATAAAACAATGGTATAACATAATCCTGCAATTCCTATATAAAACACATGTGCTTTAAATAGTGTAAACAGAAGGATCAAACAAGCAGCTTTTGCTAAACTCGCTTGGATATCACGGTAAGATGCCAAATCTAATCGGTTGGTTATAAACGTTGCAATACTAAAGGTAGAACTAATAATACTAAATATAAAAGTAATAAATGTAAGCGCAAACAATATTTTTACGTCACTTACAATGCTTGCATTGATATTCAGTATTTTTTCTAAATTTACAACACAAATGATCGATGGCACAATCATAACCAAAGATACAATTGCATTTCCAATCAGCACCGAATTGAAATAACATACTGCTTCATTCGTTTTACCTTGGTGCATCTTTACAGAAATAAATCGATTTGCCATGGAATTCAATGCAATTGTCAGCAATGCAATATAGTTGATAAAATCATTCGACAACGATACAAATCCATACGCTTCTTTACTTACATTTGCAATTACGTAAGGCGAAAGAAAGAAACTAATCCCAAACGTAACCGAAAAACTTACTAAATTTGTAATTAAATTTATTATAAATTGTTTATTATTTTTCATAGCTTTATCTTCTATCTATCCATAACTTTACATTAAAAATCCGTGCTAGACGGTACAAAAATATTCCCTTTCGATCTCCATATTTCATTTTCATATTTTTTAAATATAATGCTCTTGGAGACCACCATGTGCTGTCGTATTGATGAATGCTGACTGTATTTTCCTCAACAGAAAGTTCTCCTGTTTCAAAATCTTTTGGGCAAAATACAGAAGCTGGATATATTGTCACTTCTCCTATTTTTTGCTTTTGATCCACCATTTTAAGTCCTTTTTCTTTTAAATATTCGGTAGTATATTCTACAACAGAACGAGCGGTTCGGATTCCTTCTTCATTTTGAAATTCCATAGTTTCATAAATTGCTTTTATATCTTTTAAAAATGTCTGATGTGCACAAGCTCCAATAATAAGTCCTGGAGCAACACCAGTTAACACCCCTTTTGCCTTTTCAAATCCCATAAACGCTTCTTCTTCAAGAAAAGAGTCGATTGGTTTTATCAACTCCACATCTGTATCAACATAAATCCCGCCATTCTCTTCTAAAATAGCAAATCTGGCATAATCTGAAACAAATGCGTATTTTTTTGCTTCATATGCTTGTTTTACGAACTTATTTTGATAAACATCAAAATTGGTTTCGTCCCATCTCTTTATCGTATACTCTGGGCAAAACTTCTTCCATGTTTGTAAGCAATATTCTGCTGATTTAGGTAAGTCGCCCTTTCCGAACCAACAATAATGGATTACTTTGGGTATCATAAATCTATTCCTTTCCACTTTATTTTCTAATCATCTTATAAATGTTTTTATAAATACAAGGATTTATACACATCAATAAATAAATCAAATAGTTCTTTTTATCTATGAACTTAATATTGTATTTTTTCTTTATATTTTTTACTGTCAAAAAGTAATCACACATTTTATCTTTCTTTTTCTCATACACTGGAATCACTCTATAAAAAATTCCTAAATAGGAAAGAAATAAATGATGAAACGCCAAATCACCAAGCTCTGGAAATTTCTCACAAATATATTTTGTTTTGGATATATTTCCTTCCAACAAATCGAAATTATCTGAACCAGCCGGGTCATATGCACCTGTAATGCTATCATCACGCAAGCAATAATGATAGTATACATCTGGTTTCATATATACTCTATCGGCATTGTTCAAAATCTTAAACATCGTATAAGCATCCTCAAACAACTTATTTTCCGGAAAATGTATCCCCTCAAACATTTCTTTGACATACAGCTTATTCACAATGTAATTTCCAATTCCTCCTTGCGCACTCAAATAATCACACATTGCTTCGTGTTTATTCATAACATGTTTTGGATCATATTTCTCCCTTAATAAACAATAACTTTCTTTTCCTTCTTGTTCATATCTTACATTCGCAACAACAATATCCGCTTGTTTTTCAATCAAGCTTTCGTATAATTTTTCAATATAGCATGGATCCACATAGTCATCACTATCAATAAAAGAGAGATAATCCCCTTTTGCCAATTCGATTCCTTTGTTTCTAACGGCAGCAAGTCCCTTATTTTCCTGATCTACAATCACAATCCTACGATCTTTTTGCGCATATGCCTTGCATATCTCCAAAGAAGAATCTGTTGATCCATCGTTGATGCAGATAATTTCCAAATTCTTATATGTCTGATGAATGACACTTTCTAAACATCTTTCTAGGTATTGTTCTACATTATAAATTGGCAAAACAATCGAGATCATACTATCCATATATCTGTCCCTTCTCTTCCTTATCACTCTGTCTTTTTTAACGACTTTGTCTCGAAAATCATGGTAATTTTTACATACTAATATTAACTGATAGTCCTATATAAAGCAACCTATATTTCCAGTTTGGCTATTCTTGGCAAACATTGACATCCCTATATAAATCATATATTATTATCTTGTGAAAGAATATTCAAATTTGAGATTTATCTTTCTTTACACAAATCATAAAAAGAGGAATGACTGAAAACAAATGAAACATAAACCAAAATTTTACGAAAAACATTTCAAACGTTTACAAGATCTTATTCTTGCATCTGTTGCTCTTGTTCTTTTATCCCCTGTCCTGCTAATTGTTTCCATCCTAGTTCGTTGCAAACTAGGATCTCCTATTATTTTTAAACAAAAGCGTCCAGGATTAGATGGAAAAATCTTTACTCTTTATAAGTTTCGAACAATGACAGATCAAAGAGATTGTCAGGGAAATCTTCTATCAGATGAAGAGCGTCTTACTTCTTTCGGAAAATTTTTACGAAGCACCAGTTTAGACGAACTTCCTGAACTAATCAATATTATTGAAGGGACACTCTCGATTTGTGGTCCTCGTCCACTGCTTGTCTCTTATCTTCCCCTTTATAATGAACATCAAAAAAGACGTCACGAAGTAAAACCAGGTCTTACTGGCTATGCACAAGTCCATGGAAGAAATAGCATTAGTTGGGAAGAAAAATTTGACCTAGATGTATACTATGTGGATCATGTTACCTTTTTAGGTGACTGGAAAATTATGTTAGACACCCTGTTTAAAGTCTTTAAACGTGAAGGAATCTCTTCTGATACTTCTGTAACTATGGAAGAATTTAAAGGTTCTCCTTCCCCTGAAGCAAGAATTTACGATTAGGAGAGCTACCCTTGAAAAAACTATTACTTTTAGGAGCCAGCGGGCACGGAAAAGTGGTTGCTGACATTGCCCACAAAAACAACTATGAAGAGATCTGTTTTTTGGATGATCGTACCGACATAGACCATTGCTTAAATTTTCCTATTATTGGACGAATCCATGAGCTTTCTAAGTTTCCAGATTATGATGTTTTCGTTTCTATTGGAAACACGGCTATCCGCAAGCAATTACTTAAAGTGTGCTGGCAACAAAATCGCACTATTCCCACACTGGTCCATCCTTCTGCCGTGATTGGTTTGGACGTACAAATAGGAGAAGGTTCTGTTGTTATGGCAGGTTCCATTATAAACCCTAGTTCACGCATTGGAAAAGGGTGCATTATCAACACTGGCGCTACCATTGATCACGATAATATCATTCAAGATTACACCCATGTTTCTGTTGGCAGTCACCTTTGTGGTACTGTATCTGTTGGAGCCAGCACTTGGGTTGGCGCAGGTTCATGTGTTAGTAACAATCTCTCCATCTGTTCTAATTGTATGATTGGAGCTGGAGCTGTTGTTGTAAAAAATATTGTGGAACCAGGAACCTATATTGGTGTTCCTGCTCGGAAAATAATTAATACTATTTGATGGTGAAAATAAATGAAAAAAATATGTTTTATAACTACAATCCCAATAACCGTAAAGGCTTTTTTACAAAAGCAAATTTCTCTTTTACAAGAAGAAGAGTTTGATATCACCGTAATTTGTGCAAATGCAGAGGAACTTTCTAACGTATTAGATTCAAAAGTCACTTTCATTTCGTTGCCATTTAAAAGAGGCGCCGATTTACCTGGTATCCTTCCTAATATTTATCGTTTATACCGTATTTTTAAAAGAGAACAATTTGACATTATCAACTATTTAACTCCTAACGCTTCTTTTTATTCCTGTATTGCCGGTCGATTGGCCAAAGGGAAAAATCTAATTTATAGTCAATGTGGGCTTCGTTACATTGCCCTCTCTAAACCAGCTTATAGCATTTTTCGTTTCATTGAAAAAGTTACTTGTCGGTTGTCTGACGAAGTCCAACCTGTAAGTGCTAGTATGATGAAATTTTGCATTCAAGAACATTTTTATTCTCCGAAAAAAGCAAATTTAATTGGGCATGGAAGTTCCTGCGGTGTTGACCTTAATCGCTTTAATCTTGAAAAAAAAGAACAATGGCGTAACGAACTTCGTCAAGAAAATTCGCTTACTGAAGATGTTTTTGTAATTGGGTTTGTCGGTCGAATTACCGCTGATAAAGGAGTAAACGAGCTTTTAGAAGCATGCAAACCTATTGTGAGTAAAGAAAAGATCCTTTGGCTAGTTGGTCCTTTTGATGATGTTTCCACAATTAATCCTGATTTATTATCTTGGGCAAAAGCTTGTCCATACGTAATACATACCCCATTTGTGAATGACATTGAACGTTATTATGCTGCATTTGATCTTTTTGTTCTTCCAAGTTACCGAGAAGGTTTTGGAAACGTTTCCATAGAAGCTCAGGCAATGAAGGTTCCTTGTCTTGTAACAGATATTCTTGGATTAAAGGATACTATTCTTCCTGGAACCACCGGCGAACTTGTAAAAGTGAAGGATATAGAAGACTTAAAACGCCTTTTAAATGAAATGACCAATAATAAAGGTCGTCTAAAAAAATACGGTGACGAAGGTCGTCATTTTGTCGAACGCTATTTTTCAGAAACCGATTTAATGAAACAATTTATCGAAGATAAAAAAAGGAAAATATAATATACAATAGAAAGGGTCTTATCAAACATGAACACCAAAAAAGTTTCCATCATTATGGGTGTGTACAACGATCAAATCTTCTTAAGAGAAGCAATCCAATCGATTCTTGATCAAACCTATACAAATTTTGAATTTATCATCTGTAACGACTGTTCCACAGATAACAGTCCTGAAATCATAGAGGAATATGCCAAAAAAGATGCAAGAATTGTTTTTTTAAACAATGAACACAATCTAGGACTTGCTAGTACTTTAAACAATTGTATCTCACATGCTACTGGCGAATATATTGCCAGAATGGACAGCGATGATATCTCTATGCCAAAACGCTTGGAAACTGAGGTTAATTTTTTAGATTCCCACCCAGAGTACGCTGTTGTTGGTACTCAAGTCGAATACATAAACAATCAATCTGTAGGTTATCGTACCTCATCCTTCCAAACAGAAATCACAACCTCTGATGTCATTCGCAGAGTCTGCGTAGCACATCCAACCACCATGATTCGCAAACACGCTCTTGACGAAGTAAATGGATACACTGTTCAAAAGCTTACAAGAAGAGCTGAGGACTATGATTTGTGGTGTAAACTTGTAGAAAAAGGATACGTTCTTCACAATTTAGACGAAGTCCTTTTCCGCTACCGTGAAGATAAGTCTTCTTTCAAAAAGCGAAAATACACCTATCGGATTGATGAATTTGGAATCAAAAACTATTGGCGAAAACGAATGAATTATTCTTTTCTATATTTTATATACGCACTGAAACCACTCTTTGTTGGATTGATTCCAACGTTTATCGTTTCTAAGCTACGAAAGATCAAATAAAAGGGGAACTACAATGAAAACGTGCAAAATATTACAAGTGATCGGTGGATTAAATCGTGGTGGTGCAGAAACCATGTTAATGAATCTATACCGTAAGATGAATAGAGAACAATATGAATTTGTTTTTCTTACCTATACGAAGGGAAAGAAAGAGCAAGATTACGAAAGGGAAATTCGAGAAAACGGAGATGTCATTGTAAAACTTGACAGTCAGCATCTTAATAATCCTTTTCTTTTATACAAAGATCTTGTTGCTGTCATGAAAGATGACCAGTATGACTGTATACACTGTCACACCTTGTTTAACTCTGGTATTGTGATGGTAGCCGCCAAACATTGTAAGATTCCTATTCGAATCACACATTCCCATAGCTGCGGCAATATGAAAAAGAATTCATTGATCAATACCCTTTACTTTTCGGCTTCCCGCCATTTCATTAACAAATACAGCACTGCAAAAATCGCATGCAGTTTAGAGGCAGGTGAGTATTTATTTGGTACAAAACCTTTTACCGGTTCTGTAATCAAAAATGGAGTTGACTTGGATAAATTCAATCCTAATACTCCACCTAAATACTCTCTTCACCCAGAGTTAAAGAACAAAGAGAAATTAAAGATTGCTGCCATTGGTTCTTTTTACACTGTAAAAAATCATAAATTTATGGTTGAACTTGCACGCAAAATGAAAGAAGAAACGATTGATTTCTGCATGTTCTTTGTTGGAAGAGGTCCTCTAGAGGACGAAATAAAAGAACAGATCAAAGAATACGGTTTGACCAATCATGTATTTTGTTTAGGAGTTCTTAATAATGTACAAGAACTTCTTCCCGCGATTGATGCCGTGATCATGCCCTCTTTATACGAAGGAATCCCTGTTTCTTTGATCGAAGCACAAGCAAGCGGCACACCTGCAGTCATTTCAACAAACATTTCTCGTGATGTTGATTTGGGTCTGGGATTAATTCATTTCTTAGACATCAACGAAAATTACCGAGAATGGATTGACCAATTGTTATACTATAAATTTAGGGAGAAAGTTAATAGTTCCTCTATTGAAGAGAGTTTTAAAAAGAATTCCTATTCAATTGATGAAAATTTAAAAATATTAACAGAGATTTACGATGGAAAAAATTAAAGATAATCATTATTTTACAAAACAAAATATTGGTCTGTTTCTTCTCATTTTATTTGCGATATTTTTTCCTGTACTGAGTATTCCTGTTTTCTTTTACAAATTATTGTATGAGAAAAATTGGAAACTTCGTATGTTCTATTTGTTTTGCATTAGTTTGATTTTGGGATTTCTCGCTTTGCACACAGTTCCTGCAGTTACCGATGATTTGTATCGCCACTTTGAAAATATGAACGTATTAAGACATACAAAGTTCTCAAAAATATTCCAATCCTCTTATTCTGGAGTATTTCTGAACACTTTAATTATGTATGTAATCTCTTTTACAGGCATAAATGGACTGTACCCTGCTCTTTATGTAACAATCGGGTATTCTCTCATTTTTTATATCTTATTGTTCTTTCAAAGAAAATTTAAATGTAGCAACCAAAATTTTATGCTCATTTTACTATTTGTTTTCTTTGCCATCAACTTTAGAGATTTTATAAGTGGCCTTAGAAATTATTTTGCTTTTATAATTTGTGCCTTTTTGTTAATTCAAAAATTTTATAATAATTTAGACTGGAAATATTGCTATCTTGGTATTGCAATCGCATCCCTTATTCATACCTCTGCATTGATTGTTCTGATGCTTGTGATCATTAGCGATATCACAGCAAATTGGAAATATCGTTATGTAGTAAATTTATCTATTCTTTTATTTTTACCTCTTAGCATTTTAGGCTATAAAATATTTGAATGGATTCTACCAGGATTGGCTCACACGATATTTTTTACCAAAGTTTACAATTATCTTACTACACCGAATATTTTCAATATTAACGTCTATGTTTTCTACATAGGAATTGTACTATTATCTATTTTTTGTCACTATCGCAACAAACCATTAAAAAACGCCAAAAATATAAACTTCAGTAAATTTATGGATTTGTATTTTGTTTTTTTACTGGCTATATCTCCAATTATGTTATTACTGATGCGATTTAATTTTCTGTTAATGCCTCTCTTGCCTTGCATTTTATTTGCTTCAACAAGAAAATTTAAGCACAAAAAATTGCTTCAATGTACACTTATGTTGTTTATATTAGCAGGAATCTTAATGTTTCTAGCTTCATTGCGTGCCTACCCTTGGACATTTAATATTCCTCACATTTTGTTTTGGTGGATTCGATAGCTTCTCCCCTCCACTCATACTGGCCTGCTTAATTTCTATTAAACTGGATATATGAACAAGTCCATTCTAGTGCTACTATAGGAATACAAATGTTAGGAAAGACGAGGGACATCAAATGAATCACAAAAAACAAACAATTTTGAAACTTACACAAACGGCTCTTTTAGCGGCATTATGCTTTGTATCTTTTACCTTTTTGCAAATAAA
>JARHYE010000035.1 GCA_029258605.1 Ruminococcus sp. | reverse complement strand
CACTTATGGGAGTTGGACTCGGACTGGTGCATCTTGGAAAGTCAAATACAGGAGGAATTTCATTGTTGGGGTTAATTGTGCAAAAAATCAACCCACAATTTCAAGTTGGAAGTATGATTTCTGCATTGAACTTTTTAGTTGTGGTTTCTTCTGTATTAGTGTTTAAGAATATAGAAAGTTTTCTATATGCAGTCATTGCCGTTTACATATCAGGTGCCTTTATGGACAAAATTTTGCTGACAGCAGACAGTAAAGATATGATGATTATTATTTCAGAGTGTACGGACAAAGTAAGAACATTGTTTTTACAGAAGAAAATGGGAATAACAATCCTAAAAGGAGAAGGCGGATATTCTAGCGAGGTGCAACGTGTTATTTTATGTGCAGTTGACAAAGGATTAAGCGAAGAATTAAGAGAACAAGTAAAAGAAGTAGATGAACAGGCATTAATTATTACGACAAAAGCCAGTAAAATAGAAGGAAAAGGCTTTCGATCTATGACGTAATGGAGGATGAATGATGATCGTATGTAGTAGTGAAAAGAAACAAGAATTTAGAGTAGAATTTGTTGGAGAACACGATTGCGTATTTGACCAGTGTGGAAAAAATTTTCAAAAAATATTTAAAGGGGAATATTTGCAACACATTACCCATGAAAATGAAGAAGGGCAGATGAGTGTATGTGTTGGACTTGGAAGTGAAACACTTACAGAAAACCAAATTTTAGAAGTAACGGCCTACGCGGCATCACTTATGAAAGAATATAAAGTTCAAGAATACGAGTTAGAGGTTGGAAGATTTATTACAATGGGTGGACTTCGTGTGTTAGAACAGATTGCCCATGGAATTTGTCTTGGAAATTTTGAAAAGTATAAAAATTACAAAGAGTGTGTAAAACAAGTTCAAGTAAATTTAACAGGAATTACACCAGAAGATAAGAATGAGGCAGAAACATATATTTTCCGAGGGGAAACAATTGGAGAAGGAGTTTTATTTGCAAGAGAACTTGTGAACAGTCCATCAAATCTTTTAAAACCAATGGATATGGCAAAAAGAATTATGGATGAATTGGAAGCGCTGCATAATGAAAACCTCCAAATGGAATTGTTTGTTTATGGACAGCTTAGGACAATGGGAATGCAGGCTCTTTGCAGTGTTGGAGAAAGTAGTGTAAATCCTCCATGCTTTTTGATTCTGCGCTACAATGGACAGGAAAAAAATAGTGAAAAAATTGGTCTGGTTGGAAAAGGGGTTACAGTGGATACTGGCGGATATTGTCTCAAACCTTCTTCTAGTATGGCTGGGATTAAGGGAGATATGGCCGGTGCAGCAGCAGTTGCATCTACAATATATGCCTTAGCAAAAAATAAAATTAAGACCAATGTAGTTGCGTTGCTTCCAATGTGTGAAAATAGAATTTCCCAAGGAAGCCTTCTTCCAGGAGATGTAATTTCATCTTATTCCGGAAAGACCATCGAAATAATGAATACAGATGCAGAAGGTCGATTGATTTTGGCGGATGCTGTTTCCTATGCAGTAAAAAATGAGGATGTAACGAATGTACTTGACATTGCGACACTAACAGGGGCGGTAGTGAATATGTTGGGATTCTCTATTGCAGGGGTATTAAGTGATAGTGATTTATTTTATGATCGATTAGCCCGTGCGTCGAAAAAGTCGGGGGAAAAATATCATCGTCTTCCTTATGGTGAAGAGCATGAAAAAATGATTCAAAGTGAAGTTGCAGATGTGAAAAATCTAGGGGAATCCTATTGTGGTACGATTACAGCAGGATTGTTCATAAAAAGATTTGCAGAAGGAGTAAAATGGATGCATATCGATATTGCAGGTACTGCATGGGTGGATACTCCAATTTGGAAATATCAAAAAACAGGAGCAACAGGGGCGGCTGTTTCAACACTATACTATTTGTGTGAAGAGGAGTAAAAGCATGTTTACAGAAAAAATTGAGATGAAAATACAAGAAGAATTTCAAAAACTTCGAGATATTATTCCAGAACAATTTTGCGAGATTGAGAAAAAATGTGAAGAATGTTCCAGCGAAGAGAGCATGCTTTTAAAATATTTATATGCAAGTATGCCGGTTAGTGACGCATTAAGCTATCCATTTTCTCTTTTTCAATCTTATGCAAAACATGGAGTTTATTTAAAAAATCATGGATTGTTTACAGAAAAAATACCGGAGGAAATCTTTTTACAATACGTAGTTTTTCATCGAATCAATACAGAAGATCTTACAAATTGCCGTGCATATTTTTATGGTATGGTTCAGAAGATTTTGAAGCAGCAAAAAGAAAAAAAACCGTCTATGGAAGAGGTAATCAAAGAATTAAACTATTGGTGTGCATCTAAAGTGACATATCGAGCAAGTGATGATCGAACTGCGTCACCGATGACGGTATATGATAGTGGGTACGGAAGATGTGGCGAGGAATCTACGTTCACAGTGTCAGTATTGCGAAGTGCAGGAATTCCTGCAAGACAGATTTATGCCCCTAGATGGTCTCATTGTGATGATAATCATGCATGGGTAGAAGTTTGGTGTGATGGGGAATGGAAATTCCTTGGAGCATGTGAGCCAGAAGAAATCTTAAATAGAGGATGGTTTACGAGTGCATCTTCTAGGGCTATGCTACTTCATACAAGACAGTATGGGGAACTTTTAGGAACAAAAGAAGAAATCATCGAATCAAGTGCCTTTGTGAAGGAACAAAATCAAACAGAGCGCTATGGAAATACGACAACAGTAACAATTCAAGTTACGGATGAGAATCTTAATCCAGTTCCACAAGCGATGGTGTCCGTGGAGGTTTTAAACTATGCGCAATTTTATCCGGTTGCAAAGATGTGGACGGATCAAGTGGGAAACTGCGAAGTGAAACTCGGCATGGGAAGTGTTCGTATTGAAGTTGTAAAAGAGGAAAAGAGAGCTTTACAAGTAGTTGATACCAGACAGGAACAAAAGATTTTGTTACAACTTTCTTCTAATTTTGTGGAGAAAGAAGTTTGGAATGATTTTGTAGTGTATGCGCCAAAAGATAGCGAAAAAAATACAACAG
>JARHYE010000113.1 GCA_029258605.1 Ruminococcus sp. | reverse complement strand
ATACATTATTTTGTAGGATTATTATACATGACAAATGGTGTAAGATATGCTATACTTCAATTTAGGTAACATAAGATAATATTAAGGAGCCAGAACATATGAAAAGAGTATTATTAAAGCTAAGTGGGGAAGCACTTGCAGGAGATAAAAAGACAGGGTTTGATGAAGCTACATGTATCGGTGTTGCACAACAGGTAAAGAAGCTTGTAGATGATGGCGTTCAGGTTGCAATCGTTACAGGTGGAGGCAATTTTTGGAGAGGTCGTACAAGTGAGACGATTGACCGTACAAAAGCAGATCAAATAGGGATGCTTGCTACAGTTATGAATTGTATCTACGTATCTGATATTTTCAGACACGTAGGGATGAAGACAGAGATTTTTACACCATTTGTATGTGGGGCATTCACTTCTTTGTTTTCCAAAGATGCGGCAGTAGAAGCATTGAATGAAGGAAAGGTAGTTTTCTTCGCAGGTGGTACCGGTCACCCATATTTCTCTACAGATACAGGGGCAGTACTTCGTGCAATCGAAATTGAAGCAGATGCTATGCTTCTTGCGAAAGCAATCGATGGTATTTATGACAGTGATCCAAAAGTAAACAAAGATGCAAAAAAATATGAGGAAATCTCTATTCAGGAAGTGATCAATCAGAAACTGGCAGCAGTAGATCTCACTGCATCTATTCTTTGTATGGAGAACAAAATGCCAATGCTTGTATTTGGGCTCAATGAGGAAAATAGTATTGTAGAAACAATGTTTGGGACATTTACAGGAACAAAAGTAACAGTATAGGAGGAGATGGTAACATGGATGAAAGAATAAAAGTATATGCGGATAAGATGGATAAGACTATCGGAAATTTAGAGGGAGAATTGGCAACAATAAGAGCAGGACGAGCAAATCCACATGTCCTTGACAAGTTGACAGTAGATTACTATGGCATTCCTACACCGCTTCAGCAGGCAGCAAATATTTCAGTTCCTGAAGCACGTATGATTCAGATCCAGCCATGGGAAAAGAGTATGTTAAAGGAAATCGAAAAAGCAATTAATATGTCCGACATCGGAATCAACCCTACAAATGATGGATCTTGTGTCAGACTTATTTTCCCAGAACTTACAGAAGAGCGAAGAAAAGAACTTGTAAAAGATGTTAAGAAAAAGGGAGAAGCGGCAAAAGTTGCGATTCGTAATATTAGACGTGATGGAAATGATGCATTTAAGAAATTAAAAGGAACAGAAGTTTCAGAAGATGCAATCAAAGATTTAGAAGAAGATCTTCAGAAGATTACGGATAAAAAAATTGAACTAGTTGAGAAAGCAGTAGAAGTGAAATCAAAAGAGGTTCTTACAGTATAGTAATTTAACCAGAAATATAAGAGAGGCTCGTAAGTATACAGCCTCTCTTTTGCGCTTTCAAAAAACAGTAGAAAAGTACTCGTATGGTAGCAGGAGGAAAAAATTATGAATATACCACAGCATGTGGCGATTATACTGGATGGCAATGGAAGATGGGCAAAGAAAAAAGGAATGCCTAGAAATTATGGACATGCGCAAGGAAGTAAGAATGTAGAAAGAATTTGTGAAGAAGCATGGCGAATGGGAATTAAATACCTTACCGTGTATGCATTTTCTACAGAAAATTGGAATCGTCCAAAGAATGAAGTAGATGCGCTAATGACGCTTCTTCGAAATTATATGAAATCATGTCTGAAGACTGCAGCGAAGAATGACATGAAGATCCGTGTCATTGGAGATAAGACAGCCTTGGATCAAGATATTAAGCAGAGAATCTCAGAGTTAGAGGCAGCAACTCAAAATAATCAGGGACTTAATTTTACAATTGCTTTAAATTATGGAAGTAGGGACGAGATGATCCGGGCAACAAAAAGATTGGCTCAGGATTGCGTAGATGGACAGGTAAAGGTAGAAGATATTAATGAAAACTTGTATGAGACATATCTAGATACACATGGGGTACCGGATCCGGATCTTTTGATCCGTACCAGTGGAGAACTTCGACTTTCGAATTATCTACTTTGGCAATTGGCGTACACAGAATTTTATTTTACAGATGTATTATGGCCAGATTTTACAAAAGATGAGCTGAAGAAAGCCATTGAACAATACAATAGAAGAGATCGCCGCTTTGGTGGTGTGAAGGAGGAAACAAATGTTTAAGACACGTTTACTAAGTGGAATCGTTTTAGTGTTAATTGCGCTTTTCACATTAATAAGTGGTGGCAGAATCTTATTTGCAACCCTGTTTATCATAAGTTTGATTGGAATGAAGGAACTGTATAAAGTATTTGATATTCACAAAAAGGCTCCGGGAATTTGTGGCTATTTGTTTGCTATTGCGTATTACGGTTTGTTATATGTAAAGCCATTGTTACCAGAAGATGTAGATTGGTTTTTATTATTATTTATGGCATTTATGCTTGCAATGATGATAACACTTGTATTTGGGTATCCAAAATATAGAACAGAACAGATTTTTGTAGCATTTTTTGGACTGTTTTATGTAGCAGTGATGTTATCATTTATTTATAGAACAAGGCTTCTTCCTGCAGGGATTTTTACAG
>JARHYE010000058.1 GCA_029258605.1 Ruminococcus sp. | reverse complement strand
TTAAAAATGCATGGCAGATCTATGAGGAATATAAGCAACAGGAAGGGTGCTTGTGCGGAAAAACAGTCCATTTAGAAAAAGATAAAATTGTGACTGGAAGTATTGGATGGTATGATTATTCGTTTGGTGCACCACATTATACAAAGGAAGAGTTTGCTAAAAAAACACAGGCAGGAAGGGTATGGCAAGACAGTCGGTTTGTTCATTGGGAGGAGGATGATCAAGTAGTCTGTCAAGAAATGTTGCAAGAAATGGAACATGTTTTTAAAGAAAATTGTGGGAAAAATATTACAGCTGTTACGCATATGCTCTCCATACCAGAATGTAGTGTAATCCCACCAGAAAAAAACTGGGATTATTTTAATGCCTTTCTTGGAAGTGGCTGTTATGGAAAAGCTTACGAAGCCTATGGGGTTAACTGTGGAATTATGGGACATGTGCATTACCGAAAGCAAGTACAAAAAGGAAAGGTAGACTATCGATGTGCCTGTCTTGGATACCATACAGAGTGGACAACAAAAGACGTAGAAACAGAGATTAGAGACAGCCTTCAGTTTTTAGAATAAAAGGGATTGAACCAAATTTTTGATTACACATATAGTAATCATATATGTTTGGAAACGGAAGTGTGTCGCATGAGTCAGAAATTGCCCTATTATCTTACTTATCCAATTCCGTTGGAGTTTGATGATGAGAGAAAAGAACAAAAAGATTATGAATATATGAAAAGTCTTTATCCAGAAACAGCAAAAAAGCTTCTTCCATATATTGAGGAAGAATGTGACAGATTAGAGTATACATGTAGTATGATTTACGACGAATACCCGGATAAAGTGCAGCTTCATATACTGGCGAAACATATTTTTCAAAAATTTCCGCATAATGAAAAAGAAAAGAATGAGCTCTACGATTTGATTGAAATTATGCTGTATCACGAAATATACAAGAGAAGAAGAGACTATAGAAGATCGGTACGCAAATTTTACTAATTTTTAAATATGTGGTATAATACGTAGGATACAAAAGAGAAGAAAGACGAGATGGTCTATTAATGAAAAACAATCTGATTTTTATAGGAATGCCTGCAGTTGGCAAAAGTACAGTGGGAGTTGTAGTAGCCAAACAACTGGGTCTTCATTTCGTAGACACAGATCTTTTGATCCAGGAACAAGAGCATCGTCTTCTGCGAGAAATCATAGCACAAGATGGGGAAGATGCGTTCCTAAAAATTGAAAATCGAGTGAATGCACAGATTGAAGTTTCCAATTCTGTGATTTCTCCTGGAGGAAGTGTGGTGTACTGCGAGGAAGCAATGAACCATTTGAAAGAGATTGGCACGATTGTGTACCTAAAAGCCTCATACAGAACGATCAAAAGACGAATTCAAAACCCAAAGAAAAGAGGGGTTGTCCTAAGACAGGGGCAGACATTTCGTGATTTGTATGAGGAAAGAACAAAGCTGTTTCAAAAATATGCAGATATCACCGTAAGCCAGGATGGATGTAAAATTGAAGAAACAATTTCTAAAGTCCTTGCAGCTGTAGAGCCGATATGGAAATGATTTCAAAAGGGCCAGAGAAAAAATGATTTTACAAACAGATAAATTGTGTTATAATGGCTTCGTATATTTAGAATGAAATGAGTATAAGAAAAATCTTGATTAATAAGGGACGACAATAAAAGGTCGTGTATTTTGAGGTGCGTTTATGGAGCAATATATTATAAAAGGCGGAAATCCGCTGGTAGGAGAAGTAGAGATCGGTGGTGCGAAAAACGCAGCACTTGCGATTTTAGCAGCAGCCATCATGACAGATGAGACGGTTACGATCGAGAATCTCCCAGATGTTAGTGACATCAATGTTTTAATAGAAGCAATTGAAGGAATCGGTGCAACGGTACAGAGAATTGACAGACACACCGTAAAGATCAACGGAAGCACCATTGGTGATTTTAGCATTGATTACGATTATATTAAGAAGATTCGTGCATCTTACTATTTATTAGGTGCATTATTAGGAAAATATAAAAGAGCAGAAGTTGCCCTTCCAGGAGGATGCAACATTGGAAGCCGTCCGATTGACCAGCATTTAAAAGGCTTTCGTGCCCTTGGTGCAGATGTAGATATTGAGCATGGTAAGATCGTCGCAGAGGCGGAGTACTTAAAAGGAAAACATTTATATTTTGATGTGGTATCCGTTGGAGCAACGATCAATGTTATGATGGCGGCTGCCATGGCAGACGGGTTGACCATCATGGAAAATGTTGCAAAAGAGCCACATGTTGTAGATGTTGCCAACTTTTTGAATTGCATGGGAGCAAATGTTCGAGGCGCTGGTACAGATGTGATCAAGATCCGAGGCGTAAAGAAACTTCATGGTGCGACCTATTCTATTATTCCAGATCAAATTGAGGCAGGAACGTTTATGTTTGCTGCGGCAGCTACAAGAGGAGATGTGACCGTATTAAATGTTATTCCAAAACATTTGGAAGCAACTATTTCCAAGCTTGTAGACATTGGATGTGAAGTAGAAGAATTTGACGATGCGGTTCGTGTAGTGGCAAAAGAGCGACCAAGTTGCACACAAGTAAAGACACTTCCATATCCAGGTTATCCGACAGATATGCAGCCACAGATTGGAGTGACCCTTGCCCTTGCAAAAGGAACAAGTACGATCACAGAAAGTATTTTTGAAAATCGCTTTAAATACCTTGATGAGTTAGCAAGAATGGGAGCCAATATTAAAATCGAAGGAAATTCCGCTACCATCGAAGGAGTAGAAAAGTTTTCTGGGGCACGCGTGAGTGCGTCTGATCTTCGCGCGGGTGCGTCACTTTGCGTGGCAGGTTTGGCAGCAGAAGGAATTACCATTATCGATGATATTGTATATATCAAACGAGGATATGAGCGTTTTGATGAGAAGCTTCGTTCCCTTGGTGGAATCATTGAAGAAGTTTCCGACGAAAAAGAAATTCAAAAATTTAAGTTAAAAGTAGGCTAACGAGAAAAATTATCTACGTTTTATACAAAAATCTTATATTGTATATTGACTTTTATTGTATTACAGTGTAGAGTTGCCTATGGAAATAACAATTTGATAAAGAGCTTTCTCTTATTCAGAGCAGTGGAGATACAAAGGATCTATGAAGCTGCGGCAACCCCGTTGAAGGAAGGTGCCAGCCTGAGCGAGTAATCGAACAATAAGAAGATTGATTTATGTATGAAAGATAAACAGTCCGCTTTTTGTGGGCTGTTTTTTACGTAATAGGACAGATAAGTCCGGCACGTGTTGTTCAAGATTGTAAACAGCTAGAAAGAGAAAGAAATGAAAGGAGAAACAAATGGAAAAATTATTATTTACTTCCGAATCAGTAACAGAAGGTCATCCAGATAAAATGTGTGATCAGATCTCAGATGCGATTCTTGATGCACTTTTAGAGCAAGATCCAATGAGCCGTGTGGCATGTGAGACAAGCACAACAACAGGTCTTGTACTTGTAATGGGTGAAATCACAACCAATGCATATGTAGACATTCAAAAGATTGTTCGTGAAACTATTCGTGAGATTGGATACACAAGAGGAAAATACGGTTTTGATGCAGATACTTGTGGTGTGATCACTGCAATTGATGAGCAGTCTACAGACATTGCCATGGGTGTAGATAAAGCGCTTGAAGCCAAAGAAAATAGAATGTCTGACGATGAGATCGAAGCAATCGGAGCAGGAGATCAGGGAATGATGTTCGGATATGCATCAAATGAAACAGAAGAATTTATGCCATATCCAATTGCACTTGCACATAAGCTTTCAAGAAGACTTACAGAAGTAAGAAAGAATGGAACGCTTACATACTTAAGACCAGACGGAAAGACTCAGGTAACTGCAGAATATGATGAAAATGGAAAACCATACAGATTGGAAGCGGTTGTATTATCTACACAGCATGATCCAGATGTAACACAAGAACAAATCCATGAAGACATCAAAAAATATGTATTTGATGAAATCATACCAGCGGAAATGGTAGATGAAAACACAAAATTCTTTATTAATCCAACAGGTCGTTTTGTAATCGGTGGACCACACGGAGACAGCGGACTTACAGGAAGAAAGATTATTGTTGATACTTACGGTGGAATGGCTCGTCACGGTGGTGGAGCATTCTCAGGAAAAGATTGCACAAAGGTGGATCGTTCCGCAGCTTATGCAGCACGTTATGCAGCGAAAAATATTGTTGCAGCAGGACTTGCAGATAAATGTGAGATTCAGTTGTCTTATGCAATTGGTGTTGCACAGCCAACATCGATCAATGTAGAAACATTTGGTACAGGAAAACTTTCAGACGAAAAGATCATTGATATTATCCGTGAAAACTTCGATATGCGTCCAGCAGGAATTATAAAGATGCTGGATCTTCGCAGACCAATTTACAAGCAAACAGCAGCATACGGACACTTTGGACGTAATGATCTTGATTTGCCTTGGGAAAAATTAGATAAAGTTGACGCATTAAAGAAATATCTGTAAAATACACAGTATTAGGTGCGTATAAAACAGGTGCCTTGTGGCACCTGTTTTTTCTAAGTGGTACAGTAAGCGTTTAAAAATATCTGTTGAATATATGAGGTGATAGGATGAAGCTAAAAACAAAATTAGTGATTGCTTTTATGGCTGTTATGATTTTGCCAACATTTTTTGTAATCTTGGCAATGCAACTGTTTACACCAAATGCTGCCGGAGCAATGGGAGAAATACAAGAATTGTATTTGCTTGTTGTATTTCTAACAGCTTCCTTGCTGATTTATTGGATCTACCGAACAGTATCCATTCCGCTATCTAAACTTCAAGCTGCAGCTAGAAATATTAAAGAAGGAAATTTAGATTTCGAAATCCGAAGCGAAACAGACGATGAAATTGGAATGCTTTGTCGAGACTTTGAAGAAATGAGGCTTCGATTAAAAGCAAATGCAGAAGAAAAGATTGCATTTGATAGAGAAAACAAAGAATTGATCAGTAACATCTCCCATGATCTTAAAACGCCAATAACAGCAATCAAAGGTTATGTAGAAGGAATTATGGATGGGGTTGCAGATACACCAGAAAAGATGGACAGATATATAAAAACAATATACAATAAGGCTAATGAAATGGATCTTCTTATTAATGAGCTGACCTTGTACTCTAAAATTGATACCAACCGTATTCCTTACGACTTTAGCACCATTTCTGCCGAGAATTATTTTGGAGACTGTGCAGAAGATCTTGCGATGGAGTTGGAAGAAAAAGGAGTAGAATTTACTTACCAGAATTATTTAGAAGAAGATTCAAAAGTAATTGTAGACCCAGAACAGCTTCGACGTGTGATCAATAATATTGTAAACAATTCAGTGAAATATATGGACAAGCCAAAAGCAAAAATCCGTATGAGTTTAAAAGATGTAGGTGATTTTATTCAAGTGGAACTTGAAGATAATGCAAAGGGGATTGCACCCAAAGACCTTCCTTACATTTTTGATCGATTTTATCGAACAGATGCCTCAAGAAATTCCTCCAAAGGAGGAAGTGGAATTGGACTTTCCATTGTGAAAAAAATTGTAGAAGAGCATGGCGGAAAAATCTGGGCCACCAGTGAGAATGGTGTAGGAACAACAATGTATTTTGTAATAAGAAAGTATCAGGAGGTACCACTGAGTGAATAAGAGAATTTTGATCATCGAAGATGAAGAAAGTATTGCAGATCTTGAAAAAGATTATCTCGAGCTGAGCAATTTTGACGTGGTTGTAGTCAATGATGGAAAAACAGGACTTGAAAAAGCGATGAAAGAGGATTATGATTTGATTATTCTGGATTTAATGCTTCCAGGGGTAGACGGATTTGAGATCTGCCGACAAGTACGTAGTCAAAAGAATACTCCGATTATTATGGTGTCTGCAAAAAAAGATGATATTGATAAGATCAGAGGTTTAGGTCTAGGTGCAGATGATTATATGACAAAGCCATTTAGTCCAAGTGAACTTGTTGCTCGTGTAAAAGCGCATCTTGCAAGATACGAGCGTTTGATCGGAAGTACAGTAGAGGAAAATGAACTTATAGAAATTCGAGGATTAAAGATTGACAAAACCGCTCGAAGAGTATGGGTAAATGGAGCAGAACGTTCCTTTACTACAAAAGAGTTTGATCTTCTTACTTTTTTAGCGGGTCATCCGAATCATGTGTATACCAAGGAAGAATTGTTCAGAGAAATATGGGATATGGAATCTGTTGGAGATATTGCCACGGTTACTGTCCATATAAAAAAAATACGGGAGAAAATAGAATACGATACCTCTCACCCACAGTACATTGAGACAATCTGGGGTGTAGGATACCGCTTTAAGGTATGAGAAAATGGAAATGAAAAAGCAGAAAAAAACATGTTTAGATCCCATGCAGAAAATTGCCCTTGGGTTCTTAGGCGTCATCCTTTTAGGAGGCGTTCTTTTATGGCTACCAATTAGCAATCATGTGCCAATCAAATTTATTGATGCACTGTTTACTTCGGTGTCAGCAGTATGTGTGACCGGACTTGTTACGATCACTCCAGCGGTGCAGTTTACCGCGTTCGGGAAGGGAATATTACTTGTTCTTATTCAAATTGGAGGGCTAGGCGTAATAGCTTGTACTGTGGCGTTCTTTTTGATTATCAAGAAAAAGATTACCATGCGAGAACGTATGATGATCCAACAAGGATACAATCTTGATACATTATCTGGAATGGTGCAATTCATTATACGAATATTAAAAGGTACATTTCTTGTAGAAGGAATTGGCGCTATTTTATATAGCTTTATGTTCATACCACAGTTTGGAATAAGTAAGGGAATTTTTTATTCTATATTTCATTCCATATCAGCATTTTGTAATGCAGGTATAGATTTGATTGGAACATCAAGTTTTATTCAGTATATTCGATCACCATTGATTAGTTTTACAACCATGTTTTTAATTATCATGGGGGGACTTGGATTTACCGTATGGCATGATGTGCTACATAATGCAAAGAAAGTATTTCGTGAACATTTGCCACTACGCCGATTATTTACTAGATTGAAATTACATTCTAAGATTGTAATTTGTACAACATTTTTTTTGATTTGTATTGGAACACTCGGAGTCTTTTTATTAGAGTACAACAATCCATTGACAATCGGGAAATTGAATATAGGTCAGAAATTAATGGCTAGTGGATTTCAGTCTGTTACAACAAGAACAGCGGGATTTGCAACCATGTCACAAAATGGTCTTACCCAAGGATCAAAGCTTCTTTCTTGTATTTTGATGTTCATAGGTGGATCACCGGGAGGAACCGCAGGTGGTGTTAAAACAACAACTGCAGCAATGGTTGTTTTAACTTGTGTTTGCGTTATAAAAGGAAGAAGAGAAACCGAGTGCTTTAAGAGAAAACTAGATGCATCCATTGTACGATCTGGAGTTGCAATTAGCACGATTACCTTTATCTTCTGGCTGTCAGGAGTAACTTTACTTACGATCTTAGAACCAGATAAGGAATTTTTGAAATTAATGTATGAAGCAACTTCTGCACTCGCAACGGTTGGATTAAGTGCGGATCTCACCCCTCATCTTGGAAGGGCGAGTCATATTGTTTTGATGATACTAATGTATGTAGGTCGTATTGGACCAATTACGATGGGACTTGTTTTTGCAGGAAAGGTAAAAGTTGTAGAACAACTTCGAGATCTTCCAGAAGAGAAAATAATGTTAGGATAGTTTGAGAGGAATATAAAATGAAGAAACAATTTGCAGTAATAGGACTTGGGAGTTTTGGACGAAGTGTTGCATTATCATTAGAGTCATTGGGTGGTGATGTAAT
>JARHYE010000050.1 GCA_029258605.1 Ruminococcus sp. | reverse complement strand
TGATGGCAGAATGAAGTCCATCCCAAACTAGTTTTTTAAATGTTTCAAGATTCTCTTGAATAAAGATGTAGCGAACATCTTGTACATTTCCGCCAGTAGGAGTAAATCTACCAGCTTCTAAAATATGCTCCATTACCGGTATATGGATTTTTTTATCTTGATAATTTCGAATACTTCTTCTAGATTTAATAAAGTTTAGTACAAGCTCACTATTTATTGTTGGTTTTGACTTGTTAAATTCTATCACACCGTCTTCTGATTGTTCTGGTAGACAAATAGCTTTTGCAGGACAGACTGCATAACAGTGCCCACAATCGATACAGATATGATTCGCATGTGCTTTTCCATCAACTAATGTCAGGCAGTTTGGAAAACATTCTTTTACACACTGACCACATCCGATGCATTTTTCCTTTAGAATCTTAACCATTTTTTCGCTCCTCCATATATAAGTATGCTACTATTTTAGAAGTGGGTACGAGAAAAGTCAATTACACAATTTCTAGTCTTAAGTAATAAAAATATCAAAGAAGCAAGGAATATAACAAATGAAGAGAGAAAGCGGATGGAAATTGAATATTCACAAAGATAAAATGGTATGGTATAATACAAGATGCTGTATTAAGGCTTTTTTGAGTAAGGTTGAAATATAGAAAAATGCCATTATCAGATGCAAAATAAAGCATTTACAGGAGGAAATAGAAGAAATGAAATTGGGAATTGTGGGACTACCAAATGTAGGAAAAAGCACACTTTTTAATTCTTTAACAAAGGCAGGAGCAGAGTCAGCAAACTATCCATTTTGTACCATTGATCCAAATGTTGGAGTAGTAACAGTGCCAGATCATAGGTTAGATGTTTTAGGCGAAATGTATCATACAAAAAAGATTGTACCAGCAGCTATTGAGTTTGTAGACATTGCCGGACTTGTAAAGGGAGCATCCAAAGGAGAAGGGCTAGGAAACCAGTTCCTTGCAAATATCAGAGAGGTAGATGCAATCGTACATGTCGTAAGATGTTTCGAAGATAGCAATATTGTGCATGTAGATGGAAGTATTGATCCAATTCGTGATATCGAAACAATAAACTTAGAACTTATTTTTTCTGATATTGAAATTTTGGAACGTAGAATTTCAAAAACAGTAAAAGTAGCAAGAAATGACAAATCCGCTGCAAAAGAATTAGAACTTCTTACAAGATTAAAAGAACACTTGGAAGAAAATCGTTTGGCAAAGAGTTTTGAAGCAAACGATGAAGAAGAGCAGGAATTACTTGAAAGCTATAATCTTCTTACATACAAGCCAGTTATTTTTGCAGCAAATGTTACAGAAGATGACTTGTCTGACGATGGAGCCTCTAATGCAGGTGTACAAGCAGTACGTAAATACGCAGCAGAAGAAGGATTTGAAACATTTGTTGTGTGTGCACAAATTGAACAAGAAATTGCGGAACTTGATGATGATGAAAAGAAAATGTTTTTAGAAGATCTTGGATTGGAAGAATCAGGATTAGAAAAACTCATTAAGGCAAGTTATCATTTGTTAGGATTGATCAGTTATCTTACAGCAGGGGAGCCAGAGGTGCGTGCATGGACAATCAAAAAAGGAACAAAAGCGCCACAGGCAGCAGGAAAAATCCATTCTGATTTTGAAAGAGGATTTATCCGCGCAGAAATCGTAAGTTATGATGATCTTATGGCTTGTGGAACACACGCTGCAGCAAAAGAAAAAGGACTTGTTAGACTAGAAGGAAAAGAATATGTCGTTCAGGACGGAGATATTATTATGTTCCGTTTCAATGTGTAAATCCCTTGAAGTATAAGGAAAATTAAAGTAGAAAGGGAGTAGACAAAATGCATTACGACATTCGTTTTCCAAACCTTGGAATTTGCCTTGAGCATGTTGGGAAATCGTTTTCTGTATTTGGAATAGAAATTGCATATTATGGGGTAATCATAGGTGCGGCTATTTTGCTTGGTTTTTTGATTGCTTGTAAAGAAGCAGAACGTACGGGACAAAATCCAGAAAGTTATTTGGATATGGGACTAGTAGGAGTGTTCTGTGGTATTTTAGGAGCCAGACTGTTTTATGTAGTATTTTCGTGGGATTCTTATAAAGACAACCTTTGGGAAATTTTCAATTTAAGAGGCGGTGGTTTGGCAATTTATGGAGGTGTCATTGCTGCGGTTATCACGGTTTTTGTATGTGCGCGTGTAAAAAAATTAAAAGCGCCGCTCATACTTGACACCATTGCAATGGCTCTTGTAAATGGGCAAATGCTTGGTCGATGGGGCAATTTCTTTAATCGAGAAGCATTTGGAGAATATACCAATTCTGCGTTTGCTATGCAACTTCCTCAAGATGCAGTTCGAAGAAGTGATATTACAGAGAAGATGCTGCAAAATGAAGTGGTTATTGATGGAATACACTATATTCAGGTTCATCCTACATTTTTGTATGAGTCTGTGTGGTGCCTTATGATTTTAGTGATTTTGTTTTTGTATCGAAAACATAAAAAATTCGATGGAGAATTATTCTTAATTTATCTGTTAGGGTATGGATTAGGAAGAGTGTGGATTGAAGGACTCCGAACAGATCAACTTCTTATTCCTGGAATTGGATTACCGATTTCACAGGTGTTAGCAGGAGTTCTAGTTGTTTTAAGTGTAATACTGCTTGTTTATTTTAGAAAAAAAACAAAGCGATAATAAAAGAAAAATGAGAAAAGCTTGTTTTGCTGCATTTGAACAAAATGCATACATAAACAAGCTTTTTGTTGAAATAAATGACATAATAATGCAAGAAAAGATATGATTCGACAAGAAAATATGTGCATAACAAATATAAAATGATAAAAATACAAAAAATACTTATGCAAAAAGACTAAAATTGATTGACAAAGACATAGTGCCTATGTATAATCAATACAACGAAACCTAAAAAAAAATTAGGTTAACT
>JARHYE010000031.1 GCA_029258605.1 Ruminococcus sp. | reverse complement strand
GATGTCCAAAGTGAACACCTGCTTCTAAAAGTTGTTTCATTGAAATAACGCTCATGTTTTTTCCTCCATTGGTTTTTTACTTCCGTATGTTTTGTATTTTTCCTGAAACCGGACCTTGAATTTATATCCCTTCGGCCTTAGGCACCACCAGGAAAACCCGCATACGTGTTTTTTGCAACGCTAGTAGTATATCATATTCTTTTTTTATTTGCAAGATATTCTTTTGAATAGCACTAAAAAAGACCACGCTTTTTCACTTGCGTGGTCTTTAAATTTTAATATGTAATTTACCAATATCTAACGAATGCTGCTGCTCTTACTCCACTGACACAAATTGTAGTACCTGGCTGCTGAGCTTCGATCATCTGTCCATTTCCAATATAGATTGCAACATGCCCTGGTGTCCATGCAATATCTCCTGGCTGTGGATTACTTACAGGTCGTCCCCCTGCCAACTGGTCTTCAGAATAACGTGGAATAGAAATTCCTGCTTGTGCATGTGCAAATTTTGTAAGCCCTGAACAGTCAAGTCCAACGCCTGGTGTGTTTCCTCCCCATACGTATGGAACACCAATTTGTGACCACGCTGCGCTTACAATCGTCTGTGCTGCTGCTGTGTTTCCTGTTGAAGGAGCTGGTCCTGGATCTGGTGCTGGCGCCGGTGATGGTTCTGGAGACGGTGCTGGTGTTGGTGTTGGAGACGGTGTTGGTCTTGAAGAATTTGAAGGTCTGTTACTCTGCTGCTGTGCAGCTTCTTCTCTTCTCTTGCGCTCTGCTTCTTCTCTCTCCTTACGTGCACGCTCTTCTGCTGCCTTTTTTGCTGCTTCTTGAATCTGCACATCTAAATTTTTAACTTCAGATTTTTTACTTTCCAAAGTCGCACTCAATTCCCCTTGTTGTTTTTCCAACTGAACATGTAAGCTGTTTAACTGCTCAATATCTTTTTCAAGAGAATTTTTCATCTTCTTAACTTTATCTACAGTCTCTACATACTCGTCAAGCATGTTTCTATCATATTCCTGTATTTTCTGTGCATACTCTGCTTGAGTAAGCATTTCAGCAATACTTCCTGATTGGAAAATCTTTTCTACAGCAGAACTTCCACCTTCCTCGTACATATATTTAATACGAAGTTTCATATCTTCATACTGCTGCTCTTCTTTTTCTTTTGCAACTTTTAAGTCTGCTTCTGTCTTGATAACCTGCTCTCCTTTTTCAACCAAGTCCATCTCTAGATTATTGATTTTTGTGAGGAGTGATGTCAGTTCTTGTTGCAAAGAATTTACTTGTGTTTCTACTTTTGCCTTCTGATCTTTCAAATCTTTCTCTGAAGGTTCTGCAAAAACAGGTGTAACAACTAAAGAACATGCCAATGCAGCTACAACAAACATATTAAGTAATTTTTTGAATTTCATATATTCACCCGTCCTTATCGAATTGATTATATATACCCCCGCATATAATATAAATGATAACTTATTTAATCTTGCTTTTCAACATTTTTTTGTATTTCTACTTTATTTTTCCTGTTGATAACTCGTATTTTTATTCTCACACTTGGTATTATAACGGATACGTGAATATTTTGCAACATTTTTTAATATTTTTGTAATATATTAAGAAAAATTTTAGTAGTTACCACTGCGGTACAACTCATTATAAGCAAAATCATTGCATGTTCAAATTCTTCTTTAGCGTCCCCTGTTTTTACACTCTGTTTTTGTTCAAGAAAATTCTTTTCTGCGTATTTTGGAACAATGGTTGCTTCATAACGCATATCCTGCTTGTTCTCATCCCACATCGGAAGAGAAACCAATACCGGAATCATTGTTTTTCCATTTTTTTCCTCTTTTCTCACAAAATAGATTCCTTCGTCAAGATGTTCAAACCGTACTTCACCTTTGCTATTTGGGTATTTTATGATTGTAGTACTTTTTTCTCGTGGATCAATACTCTCTGAGATTTCTTTCAACTCTTCTGCTGTATAATCACAATTAAGATTTATTTCTCGATCCGTATACCCTGGCCTCATAAGATAAGATCCATTCTCTAAATCAGCAATTTTGTCGCACAAAAATTTACTAGTGGTTTCCTGCATATCGTCATTTTGTATAACTATGATTCCTTTTTGATTTTTCTCTCCTTCTGATGCACAGACAGTATTTCCAAGGATCAACACTGCCCAAAAGATAGCCGAAATAATTCTAATTCTTTTTCTGTCCACGTTTTTTTCGTCTCCTTTCTTTAAAAATCACCCAAAACGCAATTATGCAAAAGAAAACAGGCAAAATATCAAATAAACATTCTCGAATAGATGGCACTTTTGCTTTTATTTTCTTCTCCTCTTTTTTCTTTTCCTGCCTTTCTCCAGTTACAACTAATCTATTTGTATTAATTCCATATGGGGTACAAGTGACAAGAGATACTAAATCTTTTCCTGGATTTATCCTCAACTTCTCCACATCCTGAGGTTCAATTACTTCTATTTGTTTTACTTGATATAACATTTTATTCCCACAAGTTTCAACAGAAAAAAAATCTCCTTTTCTTAACTCATCTAACCGCACAAACAATTTTGCTCTTGGTAGTCCTCTGTGTCCAGTCAATACACAATGTGTATCGTTTCCCCCTATCGGAAGGCTGGTTCCTTCTAAGTGCCCAACTCCTTGTGCCAATACTTCATCACTAGTCCCATGATAAATGGGCAACCTTAGATCTATTCTTGGAATTTCTATACACCCCATAATCTCGGAATCTTTATTCTTTAATTGCTTTTCATAAGTTTCGATGTTTGCTTCTTCTATCTGTTTCTCCCCATGTATTTGTCTTGTACACAACAGTTTATTGTATGCTTGTGCGTTTTTTATTTTTTCACTTAGTAGTGTTTTATTTTCTTTTCTAATTGAATCTTGATACGAAGAAAGCAATGAAACTTGTTGTATTTGGACAATTTTATTTGAAACAACTGGATAACAACTCAACACAAACCCTAATACAAAAATAATTTTATTTATGTTTTTGTTTTTTCTTCTTGATTTTTTGGATAATTGCATAACTCATAAGCCCACTTCCCAAAAGTACCATTGACAATGTTGCAGAATTTCCTGTTATTGGAAGTTTTTTTCCTATTTGGTTTAAAACTGTAAGATTTACTTTTCCTAAAGTATGGTCCGTTTTTAACTCTTGATTTTCTTCTTTCGTTATTCCATTATAAAAGCTTGTAATTTTAGCACGTGCTTCCAGCTTTTCCAATGTTTTTCCTGCTGGTCCATCTCCTTTTACATAAGAATCTCTATCCCCTGAAAAAAAGGCTTTCACATGGATCTCTATGGGTTCTTTTAACACTCG
>JARHYE010000028.1 GCA_029258605.1 Ruminococcus sp. | reverse complement strand
AAAAATGATCTTGTCGTTTCCCCGTTGCTCCAAGTATCAAAATATTTTTTCTTCTAAGATCAATACAAAGACGTAATGCAATTTCTGTGTCAGATGCATCCTTCACGGGATTAAATTCTCGAATCGGGATATTCGTTTCTTCTTTGTAATACCGAACAACCTCCTCTGGTGCACTATCAAAGTCACCAACAATGTAGTCCGGCTCTATCCCATGTTCATATAAGAAAACAAGCCCCTTATCCACTCCAATAATAAACTCTGTATCCTCATCTTTTAATATGGGCAATACAAAATCTGTTTCTAGTTTTCCCCCACTGACAATAACCGTTCTTTTATTCATAGTCTTTAAATATCTCCACAAATCCTTCTACATTGTTCGCGATATCGCCTTTAAAAACAGCAGATCCTGCAACCACAACATCAACTCCGGCATCTAGCACCTCTTTAACATTGGAATGATAAATGCCGCCATCTACTTCAATTAATATTTCAAGATTTCTTTCTTCCAACATTGCTTTTAATGCTCGAATTTTATCTAAAGATTCTGGAATGAACGCTTGTCCACCAAATCCTGGTTCCACACTCATAATTAAAATCATTTCCACCTGATTAATAATTGGAAGTAATTGTTCCACTTTGGTATTTGGTTTAATGGATACTCCTGCTTTCATTCCACACTCATGAATTTTATCAATCGTAGCTTTCACATCTTCGCAAGCCTCTAAGTGCACAGTCAAGAAATCGGCTCCCGCTTCCTTAAAAGCTTCTACATAACGAATCGGTTCTGTAACCATAAGATGAACATCCATAACTTGTCCAGACACACCCTGGATTGATTTCAATACTGGCATTCCAAAGGAAATACTTGGCACAAACAAGCCATCCATAACATCAAAGTGCAAGAATTCTGCGCCATGATCGTAGGTTGTTCGAATTTGTTCTCCTAATACTTTAAAATCTGCAGATAATATCGATGGAGCTAAAATTTTTTTCATAATTAATACCTCTTTTTTTCTTGTAGTTCTTTATACATTTCCAAATAATCTTCATACCGGACTGTATGAATTTTCCCCTGTTCCAGCGCATCTTTCACGGCACAACCTGGTTCATGCACATGATCGCACCCTTGAAATCTGCACATTCCTTCATATGGTTCAAATTCACGAAAATAATATTTTAACTCCTGTTTTTCAAAATCATTTACATAGAGAGAACTAAATCCAGGAGTGTCCATAATAAACGTATCTTTTTCAATCTCAATCAATTCCGAGTGCCTTGTTGTATGTCTACCTCTTGCAATTTTCTTGCTGATCTCACCTGTTTCCATCTGCACCCCTGATTGAAGACGATTAATGATAGAAGATTTTCCTACCCCAGAAGGTCCTGCTACCGCAGTAATCTTCCCTCTAAGTTGATTCTTAATTTCTTCTATGTTTTCTTCTAACAGTGCACTGCAAAACAAAACTGGATATCCACAGGACTGATAGATTTCTTTTAACTTTTCAACTTGTGAGTCTAATGCAATATCTTTTTTATTAAAACACAATGTAACCGGAATCTCTTTTCGTTCCATCATAATCAGAAAACGATCCAATAAATTAAAATGTGGTTCTGGTTCTGTCACCGCAAAAATCACAAGTGCCTGATCAATATTTGCCACTGCTGGACGAATCAATTCATTTTTTCTTGGAAGAATCTCAATAATGTTTCCTGTCTTTTCCTCTTCGTCTAAAACCTCAATCTCAACATTATCGCCTACAAGTGGTTTTATCTTGTCTTTTCTAAAAATCCCTTTTGCTTTACATTCATAAACACCGGATTCTACTACGTGAACGTAGTAGAATCCGGCAATTCCTTTTAATATCTTTCCTTGCATAAATCAACTATCCTATTGGACCTCCACCATCAATCGGTGGTTCTGGTGTTGGTGGTTCTGGTGTCGGTGGTAATGGAGTTGGTGGTTCTGGTGTTGGTTCTGGTCCTAAACTTACAACAAAATCAACATAAGCCCCTTCTTCCATTTGACTTCCTGCTGCTGCGGACTGCGTAATGACATAGCCGCTCATAACATTTTGATCATACTTCGTCGTTACATTTCCAACTTTCAATCCAGCTTTTTCTAATGCTGCTCTTGCATCTGATTCTGTCTTTCCATATAAAGCTGGCACTGTACTCATTTTTATTTTTTTACCCTTACTGATCACAATATTTACAGTGGAATCTTTTTCTAATTTTTTTCCAGCCTTCTCAGACTGTGAAATCACGAGACCTTTTTCAAATTTGTCACTATACTCCTCTGTAACACTTCCACAACGTAATCCCGCCTCTGATAAGGCTCCTCTTGCCTGATCCTCTGTCATACCTTCTAGACTTGGGACTGTACTATTCTGCGTTCCCTTACTTACCGAAACAATCACTTTTGAGCCTTCTTTTACTTCAGCTCCTGGTTTTGGAGAGGTTGAAATTACTTTTCCTTCTGGAATAGAATCATGAAATTCTTGTTTGATTTCTACCGTCAGATTTGCATCTGTGAGTATTTCCTCTGCTTCTGCTTCCGTCTTGTTTAAGACATCTGGCACTGTTATCTTCTTAACCCCTTTTCCCAGACTAACCACAAGTTTAATCTCTGTATTTTCTGGAACCTTTTTTCCGCCTTCCGGTGTTTGTTTCATAACATGATCTTTCTTATACTTGTCAGAATTTTCTCCCGGAACAATCTGGTATCCAAGGTTTGCATCATTTAAAATTTTAACGGCTTCGTCTACTGATTTTCCAACAACCTTTGGAACAGAAATTTCCTTTTTATCTTCATCTTTTAAGATTTTATTTCCACTTATTTTAAAGATTCCAGTTGCTTTTCCAACCATAAAGATTGCTCCAATTGCAATTACAATAGCCGCAGCAATCATCAAAATCTTTGTAATTTTCTTTACATTTGTATCAACGCCATCTGATGATCTTCTCGAATATTCATCATCATCGTCATCATATTCGTCATAGTCATCTTCATAATCGTCATCGTAGTCATCGTCGTCGTACTCATCCTCTGGGTATCTTCGCTGCTTAATCCGCTCAACTTCAGATTCTGACAACACCACTGTTTCATCAGATGTATTCGCATATGGCGACATGTTCACAAAAGAACCTTCCGGGTCTGTTAAAGATCTTTTCAGATCCTGAATGAGGTCTTCACAATTCAGATATCTTCGATCCGGATTTTTCTGTGTACATTTCATAACGATGCACTCTAAACTATATGGAATATCTGGCACTTCTTCCGCTGGTGAAACGATATTTTCCTGCAAATGCTTAATTGCCACGGATACCGTAGAATCTCCATCGAACGGTACATGTCCTGTAATCATTTCATACATGGTAATACCGGCAGAATAAATATCACTCTTTTCATCTACAATTCCACCACGAGCCTGTTCTGGAGACGCATAATGTACGGACCCCATTACACTTGCACTAATTGTCTTTGTTGTAGTTGTTGCATGTGCAATCCCAAAATCTGTAACTTTAACTTTTCCTTCTTTTGAGATAATAATATTTTGTGGTTTAATATCTCGATGAATAATATGTTGCTTATGTGCAGCCTGAATTCCAGTCACCATCTGTATCGAAATACTAACGGTCTCTTTTGGAGTAAGCCTTCCTTTTTTTTCTATATATTCTTTTAAAGTTACTCCTTCCACAAGTTCCATTACCATGTAATAAAGGCCTCTATCCTGGCCAACATCATAGACATTCACCACATTTGGATGCATAAGACCAGCAGCCGCCTGTGCTTCACTTAAGAATTTTTGAATAAATACTTCATCTGATCGATAGTCACTTTTCAAAACTTTGATTGCAACAAATCGATTCAGCTTATGATCTTTTCCTTTATATACATCCGCCATACCACCGGCACCAATCTTGCCAAGTATTTCATAGCGTTTTCCTAGAAATATTCCCTCTTTTAACATACACTCACCTCATCTGTAAATGGCTCTATCAATACAATCCCAATATTGTCTGTACCACCATTTTCTTTAGCAGCATCCACCAGTGACACTGCCGATTCCACAATATCTCTTCCCCCTTGTATAATATGGAATAATTCATCATCCTCTACCATGTTGCTCAAACCATCTGTGCACATAAGAATGATGTCCCCTTTTTTCAGTCTATGCTCGTAGAAATCAACTTCTACATTTCCCTTTGCACCGATTGCTCTTGTAATAATATTTTTATCTGGATGATACTTCGCCTCTTCTGGCTTGATTCCTCCTAAACGAACCATCTCTTCTACAAGAGAATGGTCTTTTGTAAGCTGAGTAATCCCCTGATTGATAAGGTAGAGTCTACTATCTCCTACGTTTGCGAAATACATCATTTGATTTACGATTGTAGCTGCAACAACAGTCGTTCCCATCCCTTTCAGTTCTGGATCTTCATTTGCCTTTTTAATAATTTCTCTATTTGCAACTTTAATTGCAGAAACTAGCGCTTTTTCCACATCCTCGATATTTGACTTTTCTAATTCACTGATTACCGTCTCTACTGTATACTTTGAAGCATAGTCACCTGCCTGATGTCCCCCCATTCCGTCTGCTACCACAAACAAATTGTCTAAAGGACCAATCGGATTATTCGATGTATAGACATAGTCTTGATTTACTTTTCTTACCATGCCTACGTCAGTAACTGCAAATGTTTTCATTATATTTCTCCTTTATTCGCTGCATGTCTGGACGTAACGCCGTCTTAACTGACCGCAGGCGCCATCGATATCTGCGCCCATTTCTCTTCTTATAGTAACATTTATTCCGCTTTTTTCAAGTTTATTTTTGAAATTCAGAGCACTTTTCCGACTTGGTTGCTCAAAATCACGTTCTTTTATCGGATTTACTGGTATTAGATTTAAGTGACAATTTCGAGGTTTTAAGATTTCAATTAATTCTCTTGCGTCCTCTTCTGTGTCATTAACTCCATGCACCAGACTATATTCAAAAGTAATTCTTCTTCCCGTCTCCTTAAAATATGCATCGCATGCTTTTAACACTTCTTGCAGTTCATATTTGTTGGCAACTGGCATTAGTTTTTTTCGTTTCTCCTGCGTTGCCCCATGAAGCGAAAGCGCTAGTGTAATCTGAAGATTTTCTTTGGCCAGGGCAAGCATGTTAGGAACAATCCCACAAGTAGATACCGTAATATTTCTCTGGCTGATGTGCAATCCATGTTCGTCCGTAAGAATGGTTACAAATCTTAAAAAATTATCATAGTTATCAAGAGGTTCCCCTGTCCCCATAATAACAACATTCGAAACTCTTTCCCCGATTATTTTCTGAATCTGATAGATTTGTCCTACCATCTCAGATGCCGATAAATTTCTTACCAGCCCTCCTATCGTAGACGCGCAAAAGCGACATCCCATCCGGCAGCCAACTTGAGAGGAAATACAAACCGAATTTCCATGTTTGTATCGCATGAGCACACTTTCCACAACATTTCCATCATACAATTGAAATAAAAATTTATTTGTACCATCTAACTTGGATTGTTGACGTTCCAACATTGTTACTGGAAGAATCTCATATGTCTTTCCTAATTTTTCTCTCAGACTTTTGGAAAGATCTGTCATTTCTTCAAAATGATCCACCAGTTTTACGTGCAGCCATTCATATATCTGTTTGGCACGAAATTTCTTTTCTCCAATATCTTCTACTTCTTTTATCAGTTCTTTATATGTATATGCACGAATATCTTTTTTCATCTGCTGACTATTTTCCTTTTTCTTTCTTTAAAACGACTACTCTTTTCTACGAAACTTTGCAATAAAAAATCCATCACTGTCATGAACCCCTGGCAAAAGTTGAAGACAGCCTGATTTCACTTGTGCTTGTAATACTTCACACAAATATGGTTCCAGTGGTTCCAACACAAACTCTTTATGGTTCTTTAAAAACCAATTTACATTTTCCATGTTTTCTTGTGGCGTAATGGTACATGTACTATAAATAAGGGATCCATTTGATTTCACATATTTCCACACTGTA
>JARHYE010000019.1 GCA_029258605.1 Ruminococcus sp. | reverse complement strand
GGACTATTGGAATTGCAATTCAGCAAGGCATTAAGAGAGGAACTTTTTCTTCAGCGTCTGGAATGGGAGAGGCCATGTCAACAGCTGCAGCTGCAGAAACAAGTCATCCGGTGAAGCAAGGATTGGCAAATGCGGCCGGAGTATGGTTGGACACGGTTATTATTTGTACAGCATCTGGATTAATGATTCTGATGACGGATTGTTTTAATACAGCAGGCGGATATGTAGGAAAAGGTTGTGCAGAAATGGCACAGTTAGCAGCAAATAATGTTCAAGGTGGTGTGATTTATGTACAGTATGCATTCCGAACAGTCGTTGGAAGTATTGCCCCACTATTTATTGCAGTTATGTTAGCGTTGTTTTCGTTTACCTGTTTAATTAGTTATTATTATGAATCAGAAACTGCTTGTTTGTACTTGTTTCAGGGACAAGAGAAAGCTAAAATTCGTAAAATTTTTACTAAAATTATGCAGATAGGAATGCCAATTTTAATCTTTGTTTGGGGAAATGTGCAGTCCAATCTGGCATGGAATTTATCAGATTTAACACTTGGTAGTTGTACCTGGATTAATATGGTAGTAGTATTGATGTTGTCACCAAAGGTATTTGTTTTGTATAAAGATTATGTAAAACAAATGAAAGAAGGAAAAGATCCGTATTACGATCCAGACAAAATTTGCTGGGATGGAGTAGATGCGGATATGTGGCGTGAAATCAACAAATCACGGATTGAAGAAGATAGATTAAAGGCTTCTAAGTAAAAATAGATAGGTGAGAATATGGAAAACAATATCGGAGAAATCATAAAAGAAACTAGAATTAAGAAAAAAATGACTTTAAAAGATGTAGCAGAACAAACAGATTTATCTATTGGATATTTGTCTCAATTGGAAAGAGGACTTACATCGTTTGCAAATGACACGATCAAAAAAATAGGGAAAGTGTTAGATCTTGATGTTCAAACATTGCTTAGTATGCCAACTTGCTGCACAAAAAGCATTGTTCGGTCTTATGAACGAGAGATTATTCGCATGGAGGGACAATCCATTATTGAATATTGTATGACAAACATTAGTGATTGTTCTGACATGCTTCCTCGATTTGTAGAACTGTTACCTCAGAAATATGCAGAAGAAACAGAAGCGTATAAGCATGAAGGGGAAGAGATTATTTATGTGATCGAAGGAATCTTAACATTAAAACTGGAAGAGGAAACATTTGATCTATATCCAGGAGATTGTGCACATTACCCATCAACCAAAAGACACAATTGGAGTAATCAGACAAATAAACTTGTACGTTTACTTTCGATCAATACACCAAATCATACGAAAGATGATCCGATGTAAGGCATAGAAAAGATAGTAAAAAGGGACAACATCACTTAGAATAGACAGAAGTGGTGTTGTTCTTTTTTTGCGAAAAAATAGGCATTTGTGCAAAATGCCAAAAATCGAACATTTTAGTAAAAAAAATGTAAATTTAAGTAAAAAACTGTTGATTTTTTAACAAAGTCATATATAATAAAACTATAAATAGAAATGAGCGAAAGGAAGTTTATTATGAATTACCCAAATGTGATTAACATCCAAAAATATTCGGTTCATGATGGTGATGGCATTCGAACTACAATATTTTTCAAAGGATGTCAATTAAGCTGCTGGTGGTGTCATAATCCGGAAAGTCAAAATTATTTTCCAGAGTTTATGTTTGATCGGGAAAAATGTACAGGATGTGGCTATTGCTCCAAGGCCTGTTCACATGATGCAATTACCATTAGCGAAGAGGGAAAAGCAGTTACAAATCAAAAAGAATGCGTATTGTGTGGCGATTGTTTTGATTATTGCTTGCAAAATGCGAGAGAAAAAGTTGGAAGAACATACGAGATTGAAGAGTTAGTTAAAATTTGTGAAAAAGACCAGATGTTCTACGAAGAATCCGGTGGTGGTGTAACATTATCTGGTGGTGAAGTGATGAGCCAGGATGGTGAATATTTAGAAGAGTTGTGCAAGCAACTTCATAAAAAAGGATTCAACATTGCAATCGATACTTGTGGATATGCTCCAGAAAAGAATTATGAACGTCTGTTACCATATGTGGATACATTTTTATATGACATTAAAACATTAGACGACGAAGTACATCAAAAATATATTGGAAAATCAAATGCTAAGATCTTAAGTAATTTAGAGTTTATAGCGAATAAAGGTGCAAATATTAATATTCGAATTCCAGTTGTTGATCCTGTCAATAGTGATGAAAAATCAATGTTAGATATCATTGAATATTTGAAAGAGAAGGTTGGAATTGTGAAGGTAAATCTTCTACCATATCACAGTACGGGAAGTAGTAAATATAACAAATTAGACCGTCCATACTTGGCGAAAGATTTGAAAGTACCAAGCAATGAACACATGGAAGAATTGAAGCAACTGTTCTTAAAGAACGGATTTAAGCAAGTAAAAATAGGAGGATAAAAAAATGGAATTAAGAGGAATGAATGACCGAATCAAAAAATTGCGTCAGCAAAGTGAAAGCACAGAGCCACGTATTTTTATGGAGCGTGCAATGCTGATGACAGATGCGTACAAAAAATATGAGGGTGAAGTATCTATCCCTGAATTACGTGCGTTGTCTATGAAAGAGATCTTTTCAAGAAAAACCATTACAATTGAAGATGGAGAATTAATTGTCGGAGATAAAGGTGCAGGCCCTCAGTCAACTCCAACATTCCCAGAATTGTGCTGTCACACATTAGAAGACATGCGTATCATGAATGACCGAGACTTAATCAGTTTCAAGGTCAGCGAAGAGGATTTAAAGAATCAGGAAGAGACAATTATTCCATTCTGGGAGAAACGTTCAATTCGTAACAAGATCATTAACTCTATGACACAGGAGTGGCGTGATTGTTATGAAGCTGGTATTTTTACAGAGTTTATGGAGCAGCGTGGACCAGGACATACGGTTGGTTCTGAAAAAATCTATGCAAAAGGATTTTTAGATTACCAGGCTGACATTGATGAAGCGTTAGCAAAAATTGATTATTTAAATGACGAAGAAGCAATTGAAAAGCGTGATGAGTTAAGAGGTATGCGTATCATGTGTGATGCCATTATGGTATTAGGAGAGCGTTACGCTAAATTAGCTCGTGAAATGGCTGAAAAAGAAACAGATGAAGTTCGTAAAGCAGAGTTATTACAGATTGCTGCAAACTGTGATGTAGTTCCAGCACATAAACCAGAGACATACT
>JARHYE010000115.1 GCA_029258605.1 Ruminococcus sp. | reverse complement strand
TGTATCATGTATTTATCATGTTTCTATTATATCGCTTAGAAGAAAGAAAACCGCCGAAGACTTTCTTCCCTCCTACAAGGGACCGAAAACTCTCGGCGGTACCACCCTAATTAACTGTATCGTGTACAGTTCACTCTTTGACCGTTAACGCCGGTTTTACGTTACATTTTCATGTAAAAGCTCCAGGGCTGGTTCTATACACTCCATTTAGGAACCTCTCAGCATGGTTTCCCTCTCTGTGAAATTTCTGTGCATTTACTATTCCCCTTCATAGCCTGCAATATTTGTGATTCTAACTGAATTATACTTTTTTGTCAAGGCAGGTTTCCCGTTACCCTTGAATCTGAAGCAATTTTGCCTTTAATTCATTTTCCATGCGTTTCATTTCTTGCTCTGCTTCCTGGCGTTTTGTACGTCCTTCCGCTTGTATCTGCATTACTTCATCCAGCGTGGAGATCAAGGTTTCATTTGTTTGTTTTAATGTCTCCAAATCTACCACTCCTCGATTGGTTTCTTTCGCTGTTTCTACTGTCGCCAACTTCAATTTTTCTGCATTCTTTTTGAGAAGTTCATTTGTCATATCTGTCACTTCTCGCTGTGCCTTGGCTGCCTGCTGAGAATGTTCTACTCCAAGAGCAAGAACCATCTGACTTTTCCACAGTGGAATGGTATTGACCAAAGTAGACTGAATCTTTTCTACCATTTGTGTATTATTTCCCTGAATCAGTCTGATTTGTGGTGCTGTCTGCATACAAATAGTACGTGTCAACTCCAGATCATGTATCTTTTTCTCAAATCGATCACACATTGCCGCTAAATCTCTTGCTTCTTGAGCATCCTCTGGAAGTCCTGTTTTTTGAGCCTGATCCATCAAACTTTGTAGTTGTGTTGCCCTGACTTCTTGAAGTTTTTTCTTTCCAGCCATTACATACATCGTTAGCTCTTTGAAATATGTCAAATTTACTTCATACATTTTATCGAGCAATGCTACATCCTTAAGTAACTGAACTTGCTGTCCTTCTAAAGCTTTGCAAATCTCATTTACATTTCCTTCTGCCTTTGTGTATTTGGTTTTTAAAGCAGTCACTTTATTCACGGGTTTTTTAAGGAATCCAAAAAATCCTTTTTCCTCTTCCTCATCAAACTCCTTTAATTCTTTGACAACCCCTGTCAAAAGTTCTCCCACTTCTCCTAAATCTTTTGTTCGCACATTTTCCAATGCAGACTCCGAAAAATCAGCCATCTTCTTCTGCGTTCCTGCACCATATTGTAAGATCATGGAAGAATCTGTAAGGTCTATTTTCTCCACAAACCCATCCACAATTTTTTGTTCTTCTTCTGTTAAAATACTTTCATCAAGGGCTGGTTTTTCCATTACTTCTTGTTTCTCTTCCGAAAACGGATCCAATGTCAATGTAGGTGTTGTTGAAAAATCTTTAAATTCCTCTCCCATAGTTCTTCCTCCTGCTTAAAAATCATTTTTCGTTAGTCCTTCTTGTGCAAGCATTGTATTTAGCACAGAAATATCTGCGGAAACATCCCACGCTTTTTCTTGAAATAAACTATCCAATAATTTTGTAAACGCTTCATTTAATGTATCAATCGTACTTTCAATTTCCTTTTTGGAAGAAATAATATTTTCTCCCTGTACAGACATCCCATCCAACTGTGCATATGCTTCTAACAATTTTACTGTTGTCGGAAGATAGTAGTCCATCAATCTACGTATATCTGATACACATTCCGGATTTTGTTCTACACGTTCAAAAATTTGATCGACTAGATATTCTATTTTTGAAATCTTATCAGAAATCTCTTTCCCTGGAATCCGATCATTACAAGATTTAATTTTGCAAACATATTCATCACCAGTCTTTATGATTTCTTGTACCTTTGGATCTAATTGCTCGCGTGCTTTTTGATTCTCCATCTGACGCGCATCCTCTTTTGCCTTTTCTTTTCTTTGCATTTCCAGCTGATGCATCATCTTATTATACTGCTCATACATCTCATGACTCGCAATAAAGCAAGTTTTCTGCTGATCAATATGTCCCTGGAGAAACCATTTTTTTTCTATCATTTTATTTAAATCATTCAAAATATACTTTGTAGATTTTTTTAATCGCCTGGAAACCTCTGAAATTTCAAAATATTCTTTTATTCCAAGTTGCTCAATATAAATTTGAAATCTTTTGATCTTTTTTAAAAGATGAATGCCACATCCAAGTAAGATCCCCCCACCTATAATCAACACTCCGAATAAAGAAGCCAAAAGGACTCCACCAACTGCTGCAAATCCTGATGTAAACATCGCTTCCAAAACTGATAACATAAAAGGTGGAAATAACGTTCCTAGCATCACACACCCTATGATCGACATTACAATCGCTTGTACCCTGACACCTTTTATCCGCTTAAACAGTAATGGTTGAATATTGCGTTCTTCTCTTTTATAGTGGCTTTGCTCTGAAAATTTACGAACTCCTTCTGCTGCCTGATTCACCGTATTTGTAATCGTCTGATTCAAACTATAAAAATTGCGGGAATCCACCGCATTTTCTACTGTTCTTTTTATTTCTTCACCCAATCGGTCTAAATCTTCATACAACATTATTTCCACCTGCTCTTTCCGTCATCCTCTGCCATCATTTCTTTTTTAAGTATAATCTATCACAATATAAAAAGCAACGAAGGTACCTTTATCTCATTAAGATATAAGCAAAAAAGCCAGCATAGAACATTAAAAACATTGCACCTTCTAATTTTGAAATTCCTTTTTTTCCTACAGCACATACATAGACTAGGACACTTGCCACAATCAAAATCACTGTATCTTGGATTGCAAGTCCTGTTACTGCAATTGGAGAAATCATGGCCGAAGTTCCAAGAATTAAAAGGATATTAAAAATATTGGAGCCCACAACATTTCCAACTGCAAGATCATTTTCTCCCTTTCTAGAAGCCACTACAGATGTAACCAATTCTGGAAGTGATGTTCCAAGCGCCACAATGGTAAGACCTATAAACGTCTGACTTAGTCCAAAACTTCTTGCAATTGCTGAAGCACTATCTACAACAAATTCACCACCAATGATAATTCCTGCTACTCCTGCCACAATATAAACGGCACTCTTCATTGGTGAAAGGATTTGATAATCTTCTTCCGGTTCCTTTGCATCTAGTTGTTTCTTTCTCGATTTCAATGCATCTAAAACAGCAGATACAACAAACCCTATAAACAAAAGAAATAACACCGTTCCTTCTTTTCTAGAAAGAAGATAGGTGGCATCCTGATCCATAATGCGATTCACTTGAAACCCTACAAGGCTTAAAAGCAAAACTGCCGTGATTCCAATCGAAAACGGAAATTCTCTTTTTAAAACGGACCATTTTACACAAATTGGATTTACAAGTGCACTTGCTCCAAGTACTACTAATAAATTAAAAATATTGGAACCGATCACGTTACTAACTGCCAATTCATTTTTCCCTTGCATTGCAGCTGTAATACTAACAGATGCCTCTGGAAGTGATGTTCCAAACGCTACCACGGTAAGTCCAATAACAATGGCTGGAACCTTTAAAATTTTTGCCACACTAGAGCTTCCATCCACAAAATAATCTGCTCCCTTAATCAATAAAAAAAATCCAATGATTAAAACTAAATATGCTATCATACTTGACCTCACTTTTCTTTTATATGATAATCAGTGTAGTTAGATTTTGAGCAAAAGTCAAGATTATAAAACAAAAGGAGCACAGAATATGAATCCCGATATTATATATGAAGACGAATTCATCCTTGTATGCCATAAGCCAGCTGGTATTGCAACTCAATCTGCCAAAATTGGCACCTCTGACATGGTCAGCATTTTAAAAAATTATCTTTATAAAAAAAGTAACATAAAAAAAGAACCTTATCTTTCCGTCATTCACCGCCTAGATCAGCCTGTGGAAGGTCTTTTGGTTTTTTCAAAAACACCTGCTGCTACAAAAGCTTTAAATAAGCAACTTAACGCTTCAGGATTCCATAAAATATACCGCGCTATTCTAACAGGCACACTTCCTAAAAAAGAGGGTTCTCTAATAGACTATCTTGTAAAAGATGGTCGCACAAATACTTCAAAAGTTTGCCCTCCCACCACTCCAGGCGCGAAAAAATCTATTCTTTTCTATAAAGAACTTGGTCCCATCACAATCGATCACTCTTGTTATACATTAACGGAAATCACTTTAGAAACCGGACGTCATCACCAGATTCGTGTCCAGATGTCGCATGCGGGCTGTCCAATATTAGGCGATCGAAAATATGGAGGTAACCTGGCAACTTCTTCCGTCTCTACCTTACAGCTTTTTGCTTGTAAGTTATCATTTCAACACCCTATTTTGGGAAAACCACTTGATTTTTCTTTGAATCTTCCTTAACAAAAAGAACAGCCACACAAATACGTGTGGCTGACCTCTTTTATTCTTCCATATTTTCCGGTTCTTCTTCCAAAGCCGTTTTATACTTCTCCAGTATCATATTTTGAATATACTCTCTTGTACCAGTATTAATTGGGTGAGCAATATCTCGATATTCTCCATCCATAGCTTTCTTACTCGGCATAGCGATAAATAATCCCTTTTCTCCTTCTATTACCTTGATATCATGAACTACAAATTCTTCATCAATTGTAATAGATACGACTGCCTTCAACTTTCCTTCTTTTGCGACCTTTCTTACTCGTACATCTGTAATTTGCATACGTCTAGTCCCCTTTCTCTGCCTGCATA
>JARHYE010000091.1 GCA_029258605.1 Ruminococcus sp. | reverse complement strand
ACCTGGGACTGCATCTCTCTGCTCGTCAATAAGCCTGTTTTTTCTATAATACGGTCAGCAAGTGTAGATTTTCCGTGATCTATATGTGCAATAATGCAAAAATTTCTTATCTTACTTTGATCTATTCCTGACAACTTTAATTCCTCCTATATCTATCAAACAGTGTTATCCTATCATGCAATGCTATATTCTGGCAACCGTTTTCCTTAAAATCATCTTCCGACTATGTGGTAGAAGACGAATTTTTAACAAGAAACATTTCTACCGCAAGAATATCTTTTAGTCTTCCTGTCTTTACACGCTCTTCCAAATCGATCCCTTCTTCTATGATCAATCGCAAATCTGACGATCGAAATCTTCGAGACTGATTCATATATTTGCTCGCTGCATACGGATGTACTCCAATCTTTGAAGCAATTTCATTTTGTCGAAACCCTTTTTTTGCCATGCTCTTCGTGACATAGAGCATATGATACTGCTTCACAAGCAAGGCAAGAATCTTCATCGGTGGCTCTTTCATTGCAAGTAATTCGTAGTACAAATCCAATGCCTTTCTTTGCTCTTTATTTGCCACCGCATCAATCATAGCAAAAATATTATTTGAAATATGCGTCGTACAGATTTGTTCGATATCCTGGTCCGTAATCAAATCTCTTTCATAGGTATATGAAAATAATTTCTCCAGTTCTGTATCAATCTTCTCCATATCTGTACCTACTTTATTTAGAAAAAAGTCTACCGTAGATTCACTGACCTTTTTCTTCTCTTTCATAATCTTTCCAAGTACCCATTTTTTTAAGGTGGCAGCATCCTGAACTTTCAATTCCGTGATATGTCCTTTGGCTTTTACCGCTTTAAAAAGCTTGCTCCTTTGATCCACCTCTTGTTCAATAAAAATAAAATATGTGGTCTCTGGAAGTTCTTTTATATAATCAGCTAGTTCTGCACCTTTTGCCTTGAATAATCCTGTATCTTCAAATACAATCAATCTTCGTTCTGCAAAAAATGGTAATGTTTCTGCCAGATCGATCACTTCTGCTATATTTACGTTCTTCCCTTCATAGTACGCATAATTCATAGTATCCCCTGGCGGAATCATGGCTTTTATGAACATATTTTTATACTGCTTTTTCAGATAACTTTCCTGCCCATATAAAAGGTAAACTTGTTTAAATTGTCCTGTCTTTATATCTTGTTTTAAACTTTTCATAATATTTTATTATATAGGAAAATGTCTTGCTTTGCAAAAGATTTCCTGCGATTTCATTCCAGATTTTCATAAATTTGTATGCTCTGCCCATCCGTTTTAAGGGTAATGGCTCCTTTTTTCTTAGTCTGATAGATCTCACAGTCATATTTTTTTAACCGCTCCAGTGTTTCCAGATCTGGATGCCCATATCTATTGTTGATTCCAGATGAAATCAGTGCTACTTTCGGCCTTGTTTCTTCCATAAACTTTTCCGACGTAGAATTTTTCGATCCATGATGTGCAACTTTTAATACGGAACATTTTTTTAATTTTCCAGACTCTTCAAGTTCACTTTCTCCGATTCCTTCTAAGTCCCCTGTAAATAGCATTCGAAAATTCTGATAACAAAGTTCAAATACCATAGACGCCTCATTTCCACTTTTTCCTTTATACTGTTTTCCTGGTGCAAGACACTCGATGCAAAACAATTTTTCCTCCATCATTTGTCCTTCTTCAAATACTTGAACCTTTGTTCCATTTGACGTGGCAAGTAATGCAAGTTTCTCAATCCCTTCATCCCACACACTTCTTGGTGGCAACAATAATGTGTTGATTTCAATTCCGTATTTTTGATTTTCTAATAATTCTTCTATTCCATTTTTATGATCCGCATCCCCATGAGAAATCAACACATAATCGAGCCTTCTTACCCCTTTACTTTTTAAAAATGGGGCAATTCTTTGCTCCCCTACCTTTGTAACATTACTACTTCCTCCATCTACAAAAAGATTCCGTCCCCCTGGAGTTTTGATGTAGATTCCATCTCCTTGTCCTACATCTAGCATAGTAACAATAAGTTTTCCGCTTTCTTTTTGCGGTAACACACAAGAAAGTGTCATCACGGTTGTAAGGACAAGTGCGAATAGTACTGCAATTCTTCCTCTCTTCCATTTCATCTGACGCGCATTCACTCGAAATGCCACATAACAAAATATACACAATAACACATAATAGATACTAATTCCTATCAAGGCTGGCTTTCCCGTAATCACAGTGCTGTTCGACAGATTTCGAACCCGTTTAGACAACAATTCATACAACCAAAGCATGCATTTACAGATTCCAAACACACCCCTTGCTCCCTCTTTCCAAAAGACTCCAATGAAGGAACCAACTATTCCACTTCCTAATATCACAGACATCCCGGGAAGAATCAAACTGTTGATGAACACCGAGTAAATCGAAAATTCAAAGAAAAAAAACAATAGAACGGGAAGCAAAGTGATTTGAATTCCTATTCCTAAAATAATCGACTTTGTCCACTTATTTTTCGGATGAAAATACACCTGCATACTAGGCACAACGACTGCAATTCCAAGCAACGCCACATAGGATAATAGGAACCCTTCATCTGTAAGATATAATGGAGACCACAAACACATTACAAATGCTGTCACCACCATCGATGTGACCATATCGTAGTCCCTCCCTGTCATTTCTGCTCCCATACGTATAAGAAACATAAGCAAAGCCCGAACAGCAGACACTGCACATCCAGACAACAAAGTATAGGCCACGAGAAAAACAAAACTTTCCGCCCCAGCTACTACAAAAGATTTTCCCATTTTCCTTAAAAGTTTATAGATGCCAAATCCTATAAACGACATGTGCAGTCCTGAAATTGCAAGAATGTGACTAATCCCAACTTGTTTATACAATTTCGCTGTTTCCTCATCTAGTTCACTTTTCTCTCCGGTAAGCATAGCAGTCATAATACTTCCATAATGCGTTCCCATTTGACAAAAAAGCAACTCCTTCCATGCCGCCCTCAATCTAGAAAGGTTTTCTCTAACAAGATACCTCTTGTCGTCAATGATTTTTATATCATCCGCTTTTAATTGAATGTAGACCCCCCTCGTTGCATAATATTTTTTTAAATCGAAATTACCAGGATTTCTTGCAGATTGAAATCCTGTAGCCTTTCCTCTCACTTTTATTTTATTTCCAATTATAATCTGATCTTTGGTTGCGATACGAACCTGAATTTTAGAATGATGAATAGATCTGTTATCTAGAATAATTTCACTATCTTTTAAATATAGAACTTGACCGTTTGGTTTCTGCTCCTTTTTATAGACAATTCCTACGGCTTCCGCCACATAAACTTCATCTTCTGACAAAAAGGAAAACGCCCGATCATATCCAATCAGGCCTCCCTTTGTCAATAAAATCTGAATAAAAATTAACCCCACCACTACAAAACAAAGTGGGCGTTTCCTCATGGTGTTTCCTCTTCTACGATCCATCCACTTTCTCGTTGAAATGGATTGGTAAGGTCTACCATCTGCTTATATTTTACATTTTTCTCACCATTTACCGTGATTTGCACTTTGCTTGCCGCCGTTCCTTCTACCAGTGAATTCACAATGGAATAAATTGTAATTTCTGGTTTCACATCCACTTGTGCATTTAAAAACTGCTCATCAAAATTTACATAGCAAATCCCATCTTTGGTCGTCACCCCAAGCAAAACGGTATCTGGATTTAATGTTGGTTTTCCACTTCCCTTTTTAGGACCCTTTAAAAGTTTTTCAACAATTAATTTTTCTTTTGGCGTATTACTGCTGTATTTTACACTACAATCACATGGAACTAATTTATCTCCTGCCTCATTTGCAAAATATAGGGTAAGAGTCTCTGTCTGATACGTACTTACTGATTCGCCTGTATTTCGTACATAATCATCTTCGTTTAGATAGCCGGCAATTTTGCCTTCCCCATTTAAAATTTCTTTTCCATCAACAGTCACCCAAAGTGCACTGATTCCTTCAATCTTTACCAAAGACTGAACCACTGCTGCCTGTACAAGTTTTTCTTCTAATTTCGGAATTTTCTCATACTCTTCACTAAAATCAAGCCGTAAAATCTGCCCTTCCAGCTCGCATTTATTGATCTCCACTTTTTGTGGAATCGCATTGGTATAGCTAATATCTGTAGCTGGTGTTTTCATTTCTTTCAACATGGCTTTTGCTGCTTTTACTGGATCTTTTTCTTCCACTTCATAACTAATTTTCTTAAGCCCTGTTCGCTCCGCATTTAGCCCATAAATGTAAGGAGTGTCTTCTTTTACTTCTGTTCGCTTGGAACAAGACAGTAAAATGGTAGTGCAAAGGATCATTCCTAAAACAGCAAATGTTTTGTATTTTTTCACTCTATTCTCCTTCTTTACATTGCATAGACGAGAGGAATCCTTACGGTAAACGTCGTTCCCTCCCCTTCATTACTGTACACTTTGATCGAACCTCTATGAATTACAATAGCGCTTCTTGTAATTGCAAGACCAAGTCCTGTACCACCAATTTCTCTTGAATGAGACTTGTCTACACGATAAAATCTTTCAAAAATGCTAGCCTGATCTTCTTCTGGAATTCCAATTCCCGAGTCTGCCACCTTTACATAAAAATACTTATGATCTGCATTTAGTGAAACATGTACAAAGCCGTCCTGTCTATTGTACTTGATTGCATTTTCCACTAAGTTTGAAAATGCAAGTGTAAGTTTCACTTCATCAATTTCTGCCGTCACTGGTCGAAAACTTTCCAGCACAACTTCTACATTTTTCTTCTCTGCAATAGGCTTCAATCGCTTTAAAATCAATTCAAGAAGATCGTTGATGTTCACTGGTTGAATATTAAGATCTGGTGATTTTCTATCCATTTTTACAAGAGATAAAAGATCGGAAATAATGTCATTTTCTCTATCGATTTCTTTTGCGATATCCTCCATAAATTCCTGATACAGTTCTACAGGAGCTTCTCCCATTGTAACTAACGAGTCCGCAAGAACTTTCATAGAAGTAAGTGGCGTACGAAGCTCATGAGAGACGTTAGAAACAAATTCCTCTCTCGAATCATTAAGTTGTTTTAGTCTGCCAAGCATAGTGTTAATAGATTCTGACATCTCTTCGGCTTCTGAAAATGTTTCCACATGCATATCGCCTTCTTCGTAACCTTCCGAAACATTATCAATATACGCTGTAATCCGTCGAAATGGTTTTACTACAACATGTGCAATAAAAAAGCTTAAAACAATTACGATAATAAGAATTAACCCTAAGATCATATTTCCTTTCTGGTTCAAAATTCTCAAGCTTTCTTCAATCGAATCCGTAGATACACTCGCAAGAATTACTCCAGAAATCTTTTTGGAATCTCCTATCATAATCGGAGAGGTTACTTCTATGTATTTGTTTGTTTTGTCATAAAAATTGGTACTCGTCCCCTTCATACACTTAACCACATTTTCTGAAACGATTGTTTTCCCATCATCAATAGAAAATGTGTCTTTCACAACTTGAAGATCACTATTAATAATCATAACCCTTCCATTGTAAATATTGGCAAGCTGGGTCAGATTGGCATTCACTACCTCGGAAGATTGATCCGAAAGATAATTGTAACTAGTCAGCTGATTACTTAAAATTGTACACTGGCTCTGAATATCCGCAGTTCTAAGAGATACCGCTCTTGTTTCGTACGCTTTAATAATCCCTTTATATGCGATCATACATGGGATAATCGAAACAAGTAAAACAAGGGCAATGATAAAAAATCGTAAACTTTTAAAAAATTTATATTCTATTCTAAAATGGAATTTATCCCTGGAAATAATAACCAACTCCCCACTTTGTATGTACGTATTTTGGTTCACTCGGACGAACTTCTATTTTTTCACGAAGACGACGAATATGTACATCTACAGTTCTTGCATCCCCTGGGTTGTCTTTTCCCCAAATCAGCTTTAGAAGATTCTCTCTACTGTATACTTTGTTTGGATTTGTAGCTAAAAGCTCTAAAACTTCAAATTCTTTTGCTGTTAAATTTATCTCTTTGTCTCCAATAAACACACGTCTTCCATCACAATCTATTTTCATATTTCCTTTTACGATTGTTTTGCTTGTTGCAGAAGTCGCTCGTTTTGAGGTTCTTCTCATGATTGCTTTGATACGGGCTTTTACTTCCAAAATATTAAATGGTTTTGTAATATAATCATCTGCTCCGTACTCTAATCCTAGGATCTTGTCCATGTCTTCACTTTTTGCTGTCAGCATTACAACTGGCATATCGGAAAATTCTCGAATATGTTGACATACCTCAAATCCATCCATTTTCGGAAGCATAACATCTAGAAGCACCAGATCATACTCACAATTTTTTGCATACTCTAGCGCTTCCTCGCCATCATATGCACAATCCACTTCCATATCATCTTGTTCCAAGCTGAATCGGATGCCCTTTACTATTAATTTTTCATCATCAACTACTAATATTTTCTTTTTTCCCATGCTGCTATTCCCTTACTTTGCCATCTGACCTCTATCAGCTTTAATTGGCAACAATTATTTTGTCTTTTATTTTATTAAATACGCCTTCTTTGATTCCTTCAATCTCCATAAGTTCCTCGATCTTGCCAAATCGGCCCTTCGACTCTCTATAGGAAAGAATAAGCTCTGCCTTAGACTGTCCAATTCCAGGCAAAGTCATCAGTTCCTCTTTTCCAGCTGTATTAATATCAATTTTTCCATCTGTATTACCTTCTTTTTGCATACCCGGCTCCAAAGCAACGGTTCCATTTTCTAACTCTTCTTTGGATGGAACATAAATTCGCTCTCCATCCACAACTTCTCTTGCTTGATTTATTGTTTCTTGGGCTGCATCTTCTTGCATCCCTCCAGCGGCCTCGATTGCTTCATAAAGTCTGGCATTTTCATCTAACCTATAAACACCTGGCTGATTCACCGAACCGCAAACATAGACACAAACTTTCATTGTCTTTTTTGGCTTTTTCTTTTCTTCTACGACTGGTTGTTCTTCTTTGGTTTGCTCCGTTTCTTTAATTTCTAGCGGCTTTTCTTTTTGGCAACCACACAGATTGATACACAAAAGCAATATCAGTAATAATTTTCCTATTTTTTCCTTCATTGTATTCCTACTTTCTAGCAGGACTTTTCCCCTCAATGACGGATATTAATATTGTAACGAATTACGAAATAAAATACAATAGTGTATTTTACATTTATGTTACATTTTTATTACAAGCCGTGATTTTTTACTCCCATTGAAACAAAACCACTCCTAGGAGAGCAACAAATAGTCCGATTGCCTTTCTCCAACAAAAGGGGGTCTTTTCCACCCCAAAAATACCAATCACTTCTATGAGGTATGATGTAATTAATTGTGCAACCACGATTAGCATAACCGCCTTTGCTGGCCCTAATGTTCCAACACTTTTTATAACCGTCCATGTGATTCCCGCTCCAATCACTCCACCTAAAAGCATATATTTAGGCTGAACACGAACCAATTGACTAAGTGGCTGCCTTCCTGTCATAAACCATGCAGCAATGCATACTAAAAAAGCAGTAAGCTGAACCCAGCCATTACTTACCCACATTCCTGCTGTTTTTGTGACTTTTGTATTAAAGATTCCTTGTATACTCATTAAAACCCCTGAAATAATGGCAATAAAAAAACCCATCATCTGACGATACCTCCGTATTCTTTCTTACTTACAGTATGCCCAGATCATCGGTTTTTAATTGCTGTTCCTGCTATTTTATTGTTTCACTATGATTTAGGACGTAACTACTATATAAAAACAAAACATCCTGGTCTGTGAATTCTATATATTTTTTTAGTTGATACACCGATAAATAACGGATATCTACCAGCGTAATTTCCTTGTATCCAGAAAGTAATAGAGGGGCAATACTGCTTCCAAAAGAATCACGAAAAAGAATCAATTTTTTCTGTGTATTTGCATTCGGATTCTCTATAGTTACAAGTGAAACGGATCCTCCCGTAAACATTTCGTAGGGGTCCTTTCCCTTTGTCTTATTCAAATCGTATAACGGAATCTCCCTTTGATTTTGCATATCACAAACTCGAACATCCTCCATCTCCTCAGAAAGAAGATACTGCATTTGTTCCCCAGCAGAGGGCAAAGCTGACTGCCCATAGTATACTCCGTAAAAAGGGTCTTCTACTTCCTTTTTCTCATAATCACAAGATGTAAAAACACCCATGGCATTTAGAAGTTTCTGCGATGCATCTACGATTTTTTCCTGTCTCCAATGAGTGTCCGTCCTATAGTAATCGTCAATTGACAAAGTTGGAAAAAGATCAATATACTGCGCACTTCCCATTTCTTGCTTTAATTGAGACACGAGTTTCTCATAGTCATATGACAAATGATCACTTTTTTCAGCCAAAAAATAATTTTTATCTGGAATCACAGAATAATATACCTGATTTTTTTCATTCAAACACTCCTTCATGATCCATGAAAATCTCTTGGATGCTCTTTTCACTGAAGAAGGATGATAGGGATAATCCATAGCAACTAAGTGTCCTTGCGCCTGATAAAACTTATGATGATCTTTTTTGTTTAAAAAATACGTTTCCCACAACGCCTTTCCTCTTCGAAATACATCTCTCCCTGGAAATGTATCGACAACATATGCTTCAAATTCTTTCATGTAAGTTCCATTTAAATACGATTCTAAGGAAAGATTTGGTTTTGTTGCCAACTTTCTTCTTTCACTAAATGAAAACGCTTCCTTGGGATAAAAAACAGCCATGAAAAATCCAATCCCTACTATAATTGCAAAAAGAATACAAATCCATTTATGTTTTCCTCTCAATTTCATCCCCCTCCTTCTAAAATCTAAAATATAAAAATGGATTAAAGGATCCATCCACAAGATAGGCAGTTACGATGATAAGCGTAGCAATCATTAGTATGATTTCTATAACATTTACAATCCTCTTTATGTTCTTTTCCATTCTGATTTTTTCCATAAGTTTGCGCATAAACGGAGTGGTTCCAACGATTCCCGTAACAAAGAGTAAACCATTGCTTTTCAAATAATAAATCGCTTCTGCAGATATAAGAGGAAGAGATCCAATCCCTAAAATTCCTTTTATATCCGCAACTAACACATTCATCTGATCTGCATTAAAAATAAGAAAACTGACTAGTACAGCCAAGATCACGTATATATGAGACAGTACAGAGTATTTTTCCAAACACTTTCCAAAAACATACTTTTCTAATATTAAAAGAATTGCAAAATACAATCCCCATAATACAAAATTCCAAGATGCCCCATGCCAAAAACCTGTAAGCAGCCATACAATCGCTATATTTCGTATATGTCTTCCCAAATCCACTTTATTTCCACCAAGAGGGATATAGACATAATCTCGAAACCATGTGCCAAGTGAAATGTGCCATCGGCGCCAAAATTCTGTAATACTTTTGGAAATATACGGATAATTAAAATTTTCTGTAAACTCAAAACCAAACAATTTCCCAAGACCAATTGCCATATCACTGTAACCTGAAAAATCAAAATATATCTGAAGGGAAAATGCCAAAATATACATCCAATAATATACAACTGATAAATCTAAAGAATCTCTAAAAATAGCAATCAATTCCCCAAATTGATTTGCTAAAAGAACTTTTTTTGCAAGTCCGATCAAAAAACGACAGATTCCTTCTGCCGCCTGTTCAAAGCTATAAGACCGTTCCGTAAGTTGTCGTTCAATATCTTCATATCGAATAATAGGACCTGCTATAAGCTGAGGGAACATTGCAATATACGCCCCTAAGTTTAAAAAATTGGTTTGTGCATGGGCTCCCCTATAAACGTCAACTACATAACTAATTAACTGAAATGTATAAAAACTAATTCCTATCGGAAGTGCAATCTTTAACAGAGAAACATGTATACCCGTAATGGATCGAAAATTTTCAATAAAAAAATCAGCATATTTAAAATATAACAACGATCCACCACTAAAAAAAACAGACAAAAGCATTGCACGTTTTGCAATTTTTGTTCCTCTATGTTTTTCAATCATTCGTGCACAAAGATATCCCTGTAAAATAGATAGTAACATCAACAAAACATACTTTGGTTCTCCCCACGCATAAAAGAGAAGGCTGCTAACAAAAAGTATCGCATTCCTTCTCTTTTTTGGGGTTATAAAATATACCAGAAGTATGATTGGTAAAAAATAATATAGAAATAGTATGCTTGAAAATATCATATAGTTCCTTTACCTGCTTCTTTTTTCTTATTCAACTGGTGCTTCTACACTCACTTTTGCTCCATCAAGAGCCTCTACCGCTTTCTTTTTAAAATCCTCTAATAATTTGCCTTCGCCATATGCCGTCAAAACATATTCATCTGAAACTTTCATAATTAACATTTTTTCTGGTGCTCCACAAAGCCATTGACGTCCTGACAACTCTTTTTTTACGTGCTCTATAAAGTCATCTGCATCCACATCCTCTTTGATTTTGTATACTGCACCGGTAAAAATATTTGCATTCATCATATGCATCATGCTTGCAGCTTCTTCTAAATGATTTTGTTCACTTTCTGGTAGTCCCAGGTTTGACAGTTCTTCTTTCTTCTCAATATCAAACGAACCAGGTTCGTCCTCTTTGGCATTTTCAAAATCTCCACCCATGTACGGGAATTGAAGTTCTTCTCCTGTCGCTACTACCTTTTTTAAAACATCTACTGCTGATTTATATTGTTGCGAATCTTTTTTATTTCCACAAGCAATAAGTGAAACCACTGTCACGAAAGTCAAAATTGATAAAATTAATTTTTTCACCCTGTTCTCCTATTCCGATTTTTTATTTTGGATTCTGTCATTTCCTAATATTTCATCACACTCAAAAGCTTTTAATGCAGCACCAATACTTGCTTCTGATAATATAAAATAATCTTCGAGATTTGCAACCTTTTCATCTGGCATTCCTTCTTCCAGCCATTCAAAGAAAAGAGACATGCTCATCCACACATACACTTTGACCAAAAATTTTCTTTTCTCTTCTGGAACGTTTTTGATCTCTTCTTTTGCATGGATGTGTCTTTCCACAATGGGAGTCACCATTTTAGATATAAACTGTTCGTATAACTTCCTATGTGACTGGTCATAAGCATGAAGAACTCTTCGTCTATTTTCATAAAAAAATCGAAAAATATGACGTTCTTGTTCTTTCCAGTCATTTGGAGGCAGTGGTTTGCTATTAAGGTAAGATTCGATACTTTCTCCGAGATACCATTCCAAAAGATCATAAATATCATAAAAGTGATAGTAAAATGTTTGTCTGTTAATTTCACATTTCTCCACGATCTTTTTTACAGTAATCTCATCAAGTGTATGTTCATCCAATAGTTCTCCCAGTGTTTCTGCTATTACATGTTTTGTGGTTTGTCGCATGAAATCACTCTGCCTCCTTTCCTACTCTTACTCTTCTAAAGGAATCTCTTCCTCGTTTTTAATTTCTTCTTTCGCTGTTTTAATCTCATTTCCATTTAAAGAAAGAACAATATTGCTTTCATCCCCTGCTTTAAATTCTATCGTAATTTCATCCCCTACATTGTATCGAATAATATCAATATAATCTACCACAGATACATCAAAAATATCCTCTCTTCCTTCCAACATGATGTAGTAATGAGAGTTTCCGTCAATAACACCTTGCGCAATTTTTGCAATCTTTGCAGTTACTTTTTCAATTTCCCTTGTATCTTCCTCTTCTGCTTTGATCCCATTTTGATACAACAATTTTGAATAGGCTTCTTCACATTCACTTACGGAATTTCCAATAGCTACAATCTGGTATTTTTGAACATTGACCATAGCATATTTTTTTACAAGGCCTGCATCGTCTTTTAATGCAATAAAATAGGTTGGCTCTCCTGAGATATTAAGAAGAAGAGGGAAGGTTGCATGATATTTCAAGTTCTGTACCTGACCTTCCGCAGAAGACATTGCAGAATCTTCTGTAGCTCCTTCAATCTTATAGAATTTTGTTTCCATTGTACGCTGATTCATAAGAACAAATCCGATGTTAGACTGGTCTCCTGTTACAGATGTTACACCTGTGTAAAGCCACACATCATCGTCAATGGCAAGGAAATTATAACCGGTAGTTGATTTTAGACAATCTTTTTGTCCCAGAATACTATTTAAAAATCCGTGTTTTAAACTACCATAATAATTATATAATTCTACAAGGAGATCTGCTGAATATACACGGTCCACCCATTCTGGTACATCTTCTACTTTGTAGTCTTTTGTTTCACCTGTAATAGCATTACATAAAACTACACGTCCTACCGTCTGACCACCAAACAGACCAATATTGAATTTCTTCACTGGACAAATCCAGTATGGTACGTTGTTTTCATCAATCTCGAAGCTGATATCATCAAAAATGTAAGTTGGATAATTGAATCTCAAGTGCCGATATATGTTTCTATTGAAATGATCACTTGTTGTATATTTCATTCCCTTATCTAATTTTACAAGTTCTGTATTCTGAGTGGCCATATCTATCTTTATATAAGCCGGAATACCACTACGCATGTTCGTAACCCATTTAATCAAGTTTGCATAACGAAGTGGAGATACTCGAACCGGTCGATTATTAAAGTTAATTTGGCTATATAAGTTATCTACTTCAAACTGAGACACCATATCAACCATACTTCCCATCTTTCGATTCCCTAAAATTGTTGCAGAATCACGATCTAATAATGGGATCTGATCAAAGGAAAGCTCCTCGATATCCTTTGTAAATTCTCCTTCTTCTACTTTCAAAAGTCTCTGATACTTTTTCGCATTTACAATTGGTGAAGAAAGGATCGATCCAATAATATATACAACAACTACTACTGCAAGGAGTGACAAAATTGCCTTTAATCCTTTAGACTCTTTTATTTCGTAGCGGTTCAATCTCTTTCTTCTGACATATACCAATGCAAGAATGGCAATCAGAATAATGAGAAATATCCAAAAATCTGTAGAATGGATATTGATTGCCGGCAATGCAACATAATAATACCCTGCTGCCAAAAGAAGAATCGCCACAACTGCCAATAACTTCATTTTCACTTTTTTCATAATTTTTCCTACCTTTACTTAATTGATCTTTTAAATCAACCTTATATTTTCTATTATAAGATTTGATAATTATACCATTCCCCGTAAGAAAGGACAATCGATTTCACACATTTCTAACATTTGTATCTGCCCAAAATCAAAAGGATCCAAGTATTATACTTAGATCCTTCATTGACTATGTTTTATTTAAAATAATTCATCTTCCACTGCTAAAAGCATTTTCATATAGACTTTCAGCAAAATTTTCTTTTTCTCTGATAGTTCGCGAAAATTGCAAACTAATTTTTCTTCTTCAAGAGATAAATTTTTCTCCTGTGTCTGTATCTCTTGATCAAACAAATCACAGATTGAAATATCAAGTACCTTGCATATTTGTAAAATCGTGTACACCTGTGGTTTTGTTTTTTCACTTAATAGATAGCTTATGGTAGATGTAGATAGACCTGCCTTCTTTGCCAATGCATGTGGAGTGATATGCCTTTGCTTGCATACTCCGATGATTTTTTCTATCATTTCCCTACATGCTTCGTTTGGTTCATACATGTTCTTTCTCCAATCGTTTTCGAAACAGTGAAACAATATTCCTTCATTAATAAAACAATCGAAGAATAAAAAACTTACGGAAAATCTTTTTATTTGTTTAAATCTTTTTTTATCTGAGTAGTACTAATTTCTGGAGTCCTTGGAAGATAGACCACTTCTACTCCTTCCTCTTTTAGGAAATCAAATTTCCCTTTCCAGTCATCCCCCATAACAAATGTGTCAATATGATACTCATGCATATCGGTTCTTTTTTGTTCCCAGGATGTTTCTGGAATAACGAGATCCACATATCTTATTGCCTCCAAAAGAGTTTTTCTTTCCTCATAGGTAAAGTAGCATTTTTTCTGCTTTTCCTTCCAATTAAATTCATCCGAAGATAATACAACAACAAGATAATCCCCTAGCGCCTTTGCTCTACGAAGTAGATTAATATGCCCATAATGTAATAAATCAAATGTTCCATACGTGATTACTCTTTTCATACTCTTCCTCCTTATGCTTATTCACTTAATTTTCGCTGAATGAACTCTGAGATTCGTTTTCCTGACGGATATTCTTTCATTCCAAATCGATTCATAAACTGAATTCTTTCTTCTCTTTTACTATCTTTTTCCTCATAAACTTCATCAATAAATACTTCAAACTCATTTATGTTTGTAATTTGCACACCTGGAAACTCTTCTCTGACATTGTCAAATAATAATCCATTCTCTTTTGCATAAATTTCCATATCTTCCATCATAAGTCCAATTGGCTTGTCCGCCAAAAGATAGTCATAATATACAGATGAATAATCGGTAATTAAGGCATTGGAATCAGATAAAATTTCATATAGCGTGATGTTATGTTTCTCTAAAAACGCATCATCTGCCAATAATATATTTTTCATTTCTCCAATTTTTAAAACAGAGGTATCTTGGGCCGGATGCATTCTCAGTAAAAGTTTTATATTTTTTCTTTCCAAAAATTGATCCAACTGTTCCAATTGTTCCCGTGTTTTTATTACAGGCACCCCCATTGGAAAGATATTTTGAGGATTCTCTTTCTTATTCTTGTGCTGTCTATATGTTGGCAACCAGACAATAAATTTTTGCTTAGAAGGCGCAGACTGTTTTTGAAATAAAACTTCATTTCGAGGAAGTCCCATAGACTGGATGCATTCTCGATTTACAAATTGATCAAACATAGAAATAAATCCATCTCCTGCAACTGACAATAAGTCGCATTCTCCAATTTGTTTAAAATATGATGCGCAATCTTTAATTGGCATCCCATGTGTTAAGTGGATTCTAACTTGATCTTCTCTTGTTTTATGAATATATCTATTACAATCAATAATTAATTTTGAAGTGTAGTTATAGTAGATTCGTTGAAGCACTTCAAATTTATTGTGACTGTATACATTTATACACTTGATTTTTGCGCCACATAACTCTGTCACCTTTGGACTGTATTCCTTTGTAACAAACCAAACTAATTTATATTTTTTTTGTATTTGCTCGTTTTCCACCAAATACTTGTAAAGCCAAAATGTATTATCGCTAAAATCTGGATTTGATTCAAATATAATACTATTTGACATCGGTATAAATTTCACCAGTTTTTTTATAATTCTTTTTACCATAAATTGCCTCTTATCTTCGCACTACTTTCCCAATTGTATTTCCTACTAAGGATTTCTCATATTCATTAAATACCACAAAATAATAATATGGTGTGGAAATTGCGACTCCTAAAATGCCTTTCAATAGTAGTCCATTCCAACCTTGGAGTGGCACTACAAAATTGACAATCATAAAAATCAAAGCGATTGGAATTGTCTTTATTGAAATCATAATAATTTGACGCCAATACTTCGGAATATCTAATCCAATTTTTTTAAAGTAAAACCAATTCATAAAAAGAATCTGTCCTAGTACATTTCCAACCGCAGTTCCCATTGCGGCCCCGACTCCTCCATATTTCATTGCAAGAGGTATACTAATTAGTACATTTAAAATTGCAATTACAAAATACATAATGGAACGTACAGAATGTTTATTTAAAGCTTGCAATACAGATATTCCAATATTCTGAGACAATGGAATTAACGCTGGAACCATCACAAATAATGCAATATAATATGCGTCGTGAAACCCTTGTCCAGCCCAAAGTCTAATAAATTGTCTTCCAAATACAAGAAAACCTGTCAGAATAAATGATAGCACTTGAAATTGGATTCGTCCAACTCGTATAAACAGATCAGACATCTGTGCTTTTCCAGATTTTAAAACAGATAGTTTTGTTATATGTGGTAAAAACACTCCTGAAATTGCAGTAGAAAATTGCACAAAATAAGTTTGGAAAGTAACCCCTATTCCATAGATTGCAACAGCTGCACTTCCACATACCTTTCCTAAGATGATATTATCTGTATTTGCATACAATTGATCTACAATGATATTGATCAAAATAAAGAAAGAAAACATAAATACTTCTGTATAAAATTCTTTTTCGAATCTTTTAAATCCAATTTTAATTTTTAATTTTTTAAAGCAGAAATAAATATTGATAACTGCCATTATAATTGTAGATAGCAGAGCAATCACTGCAATTGATAATGATTTACATCCAAAAAACAAAACAATTAGAGTAACTACATGACGAAATACATTCTGCAATAAATTTAAAGTATTTATAAAAACAAATTTTTCATAAGATCGTATAATAGCAGAAAATACACTAGTCGGAAAGGCTATAATTGTATTGATCAATAAAACAACGAAAACGGATCTTAATATGGTGATTTCTTCTCCTGAAAAAGACGTTTTGAAAAATGCACCCAGTTTAAAATAGATAACACTTCCGATGATCAATGCAACCGCAGAAATTAACGTGTAAAAAATCAAAAATAACCCATAAATATTTTTTTCTTCTTTTCCTTCTGCTCTCGCTCTTGCTGTATATCTTACAAGTGTATTTCCAAATCCAAGATCAAGAATCGCAAGATAAGAAATAAGGCTGTTTGCCAACGTATAAATTCCATACTCACTTTTTCCTAAAAACCTTAAAACCAATGGGGTATAAATAAAACCAATGATTAAAGATACCGCCATGTTGATCATACTTAAAGCTGCTCCGTATTTTCTGTTAAATGAGTTGTTCATATTACTAATATTTTTTCAGACAATCTGACCCTTTCATAAATATATTTTTATTGTATTTCCAAATAATTAATTACTTCTTCCTTGAATTTTTCTTTTGAGAAGCCTCTAGACTCTAATGGTGCTCTTTTGCTTACTTTCACATATGATTTGTAGGAAAGAATTTTATCTGCCCACTGTTCTTCACTTGATTCAAGACTCATATATTCTAATATGTCTGTAAGTTTAGCTTCTTCACTTACCGTGTCCGATACTACACATGGAACGCCTGCTGCCTGTGCTTCTACCAAGACAAACGGAAGTCCTTCAAATAGGGACGGCATTACCATGACGTCAACAGCTTGTAAAATATCTGGTATATCCCGACGCATACCTAAGAAAGAAACTTGCTCCGAAAGACCTTTTTCCTCCACCAATTGCTCAATTCCAGACTTTAATTCTCCATTTCCACATAATATAAGATGTGCATTTTCTTTTTTTGATAATGTATCAAAAATGGAAATTAGAAACTTATGATTTTTTTCTGGTGCAAATCTGGCAACATTAGCGATTACGAATTTATCTTCCACTCCTAGTTGTTTCTTCATATCATGCATCTTCTTTTCATCCGGCTCATATTTCGAAATATCGACTGCATTCGGGAAAATTTTAACTCCCTTTGGATGAGATCCAAAAAACCATTCTGCCGCAACTTCTGAACAAGCCGCACGCCCATTAATATATTTTGCAACTCGTTTCCTGTTGATTTTGTGCATGCATAATGTAAAGAAACTCCCCATATTTTTAGACTGATGACTGTGACATATAATCCTTTTTACCCCGCTTTTTTTAGCAGCTTTTAATGTATGTATGGAGCTAAGAGTCGTTTTATTAAACCAAAACACATCATAGTGCTCCTTTTCAAATACCTGATCGATATCTCTACAAAATTGTTTTGCATTTTTGTATCGTGGGGTAATGTGATATATTTTACAACCATTTTGCAGAAATTCGTCTTCAAATGGTATGGAATCATCTACGGTTATAAAGTCAACCTGCCATTCCTGTCGTAAGACGGAATACAAAAGGTGTACAAAGGTTTCAACTCCTCCTAGATTCCGAGTCATTCCTTCTATAAGAATTTTTTTCATTTCATACTCCTCTTTCTATTGTTCATTTAGCCTTTAACTTTCATCATAATGTGAAATATATTCACCCATTTAAGCCGAAAAAGAAACTGCGCGATTTTCTGCTTTAACTGTGGCATTTTCGCGTCAAAAAGTGCATTTCTTACATTGGAATTCTTCATCCACATTCGAACAATTTCTTTTTTTTCTCTATCCGTCTTTCCAGAGCATGCATATAAATCAGACATTCCATAAAACAAAAATTGAAGAAAGATTTTGCTAATATGCATTTTTGCAATTTTTCCTAACTGCACTTCTCTGCTAAAACACAGACTCTCTTTGTAGAGTCTTTCCGCTATTTCTATACTATCTTCTCGATATCTTCTATTTAAACTTCCTTCCGAGATTTCATAATAATAAAATATCTTTTTTATAAAAAAGAGGTTGGAACAATTTTTGATATATTCTAAATTAAAAATTAAATCCTCACCTAATGATAGATCTAACGGAAACATACTTTTAATTTTATCTTTTCTATACAATTTATTTACCGGAGCATTTAATATAAAATTTTGAAAAATCTCTGGATACACACTTTCAAGCTGATCTACTTGTACTTTTCCTGAAATCAATGGAACAATGTCATGAATATGATCCGAATGATTCTCTCTTATCCCACATACCACCATATCCACATTTTCATTCTCCATAGCTTCTACCAACTCTTCAAGCATCATTTCCTCTATGTGATCGTCACTGTCTACAAATTGCAAGTATTGGCCATGTGCACTTTCAATTCCTTTATTTCTAGCAGCAGAAGGCCCACTATTTTTTTGTGACACCACTCTTACTCTCGAATCTGACTGTTCAAATTGTTTACAAATCTCTAAACTTCGATCGGTAGAACCATCATCCACAAGAATTAATTCAAAATCTTTATAGGTCTGTCTTAACACGCTTTTTACGCAAGATTCAAGTTTTGCTTCGGAATTATATACCGGTATTATTAAACTTACCATTTACATATTCCCCTGTTCATAAATCTGACTGTTTGACTTTTGGATATATGACATTGCGAACCAAAATAAAAATGCTGTAATTGTGTTCGAAAAATAAATATCCAAAAATGCGATTCCATAAATAATTAAACTTACTGCAACAACTAAGGATGTGATATACATTGAATCTAGTTCTACTTTTTTTCCAATCTTTTTCAGGATATCTATGAACGTTTTAAAATAAAACAACAGAACAATGATACAACCAACAACTCCAGTATAAATAAGCAACGCAACATAATCACTATGAGGAGTGTACTGAGTTTTGGCAACATATCCTTTTGGATCTCGTGTTTCCAAGCGAGCAATCGTATTTCTTGGAGACAATCCAATAATATATTCCTTAGGTTCTAAGCTTTTTACATATTCTGACCAAATCGTTCCGCGATTGTTAAGCATATTGTCTTCTTTTACATCTTCTCTTTTTAGTATTTCTTGTGCATGTGTACTATTTACCTTTCCCTGCTCTCCACTGATTAACGGCAAATATGACAATGCTTCTCTACTTCCAAGGTAAATACCACCAAATAGAAGACTCACAATCACTATAGAAAATAGTTCTCTATAAATCCATTGTTTTGTTGATACTTGTTTTTGCACACAAAAATTTCGAACCCATAATGCCACCCATAAAACTACACCAGCAAAAAAACAAATTAAAACAGTCCTTGAACCTGATAAAATCACATACACATATTGTACAATTGCTGAAACCAAATAGCATACTTTCATAAAAATATGTTTCACTGTTTTATACTCATGGATGCTGAAAAATATGATACACATAGAAATAACTGCTGCAAAATTAGGATCAAGGAAAATTCCAAAGAGACGATTGTCGTAAAATCCTTGTCTTTTCATAATTGTCTCTGTCTCAGGAGCAAGATACCCGATTTGAAGACAATACTGAACAATGGAAATAATCACACAAACAAACCATACAATACTTAAAATACTAATAAGTATTTTAAATAACTTCTTACTTTTTTCAGAATCAAATCTTGTACATAAAGAATAAATGATAAACATATAAATACAAATCCATACGATTGTTTTTATATTATCTGTAACTCCAAACTTCATGTTTATTACAGATGTGATTCCAACTGCTACAATAAATAAAATAAGTAACCAAGAGTTTTTATTTTGGAACAAATTTCGTTTGGTACATAAATCTGCCAGTATTAAAATTGCTCCTATCCCAGCAAACGCACTCGACAAAATTGTATTAACTACTCCTGATAACATATATGATATTGGAATAATTCTACTTGCCAAAAGATAACAAAAAAACGATACTACATAAACTAGAGTTGCCACATCTTGAACTTTTGTATTTTTCTGTTGATTATTCACTATTTTAATCCTCTCACTAATCTGACTATATTTCTTTGATTGCTTCATAATTTCTCTTACAATTGTCTGTATCCCAAAGCGGGAAAAACTCTTCTTCCCTCTTTCTATACTCTTCCTCAATCTTTAAATCATTCATGGCATATTTTAAGAGATTTTCTTCTACCTGACATAATTTGGTACACACAGGACCAAATCCATCTCTAGAATATTCAAAATACCCTTCCTGATATTGACCCTTTCTAAACTTCTCCATGTCAAACTGATAATAGATCATTGGTTTTCTCATGTATCCAAAATCCATAAATATACTAGATAAATCTGTAATTAAGAGGGCAGATTCTTTTAATAAGGTTTGAACATCATATTGTTTCCAATCTGCAAATATAATTCTTTCTGAAGCTTTTGAAAACTCTGTAATATATTTCTGCATATTTCGGTGTGGATAAAATACCATCTTCAGATCATATTTTTCCAACGTCTCTGCAATCGAACTACTGTTTAAAAAAGCATTCCATTTCTGATAATATTCTGTGTTTGTAAAGCTGCTCATATCATCTAGTGTTAATGACTTTGATGTCGGATCGGCAATCCATTCCCTCCAAGAAGGCATAACTAAAATTTGATTCTGTTTTACTTTAAAATCATGTAGACCATCAAAACGAGTAAGACCAAGATATTTTACATAGCCTTCTGGATAACCATACGTATCTTTTATAAAATCATATTCTTTTTTTGCACCACATACAAAAAGACGCATCTTTGTGTTTTCGTAATAACACCATGGCATGTCACTACAAATGACGCCATGTTGCAAAAAGGCTCTTTTATTTTTTAAAATGCCAAAAACTTCTAAAACATAGCAAACCGCAGCATTTGGTTTTCCACCTTTTTGAGAACTGATGTTTTTGCTAGCTGCAAGGTAATACACCCAATGTTTGTAACCACCATACTGTATTACTTCACCTAAATTTTGTATTTTTTTATAATCCACAGATTCTTTGTTAATTGCATAAACACAATCTTGCTCTGGATGTTCTGATCTTATATATTTATATAGCCAATATCCATTGTCACGCGCCTCATTCTTATCTTCGCAGATGAGCCACATGTCTGGACGTTTCTTTTTTAGATAAATTGCTTCTGGAATTGCACTTAAAAAAGTAAATGCCGACAAAATATCTTGTATTTTTACTCGTTCAAATTTTTCTCTTAAGTTTCCCATCTTACACCTGCTTTTTATATTTCCAAAACGGTAACTTTAATAGTCCCATCAAACTTCCTATTCCATAACTGATATGCAGTAAAAAGAATAATATCGGAAGAAGTAACTGTTGCACTTTCTTTTTATGACCTCTTACGGATAATATTGCCATTATTACAGAAACTGTCCAATATGCCCCCCACATCATATACCCCCATATAGGGTAGCCAACTGCTGCCAAAATTGATGTAGCGATAATGGCTCCTACAAAAGCCAATGGTACAAAATGATAACAGGACAAACATTTTGGACAAGCCTTTAGCGTCAATGCGACCCAATATCCATTGCCATATTTTTGTTTCAGCATACTTTTCAGTGTACTTCTTGTATGCTGATAAGAAACAATATTTGGGGAATAACAAATTTTGTAACCTGCCTGCCTGATTCGATAGTGAATCTCATTATCTTCCGTTCTTCCTAACTGCTCATCAAAAAGCCCTGCTTTTTCGAACACTTCTCTTCTATAAGCTCCATGGAATAACGAATTTACGTATGTCTTTTTTTCACTTCTTCTATAAGATGCTATACTACTCCCAAACATAGACTGTTCCGCAAGCAATAAGTTTTCTTTCCAAGGCGTGCTCTCATCAATAATATTGGGTCTTTTTCCACCGCAAACATATTCCCCTGTCTGCAGCACCTTTACATTTTCTTCCACAAAATTTTCTGGAATAGATGCATGCGCATCCACGCGGATTATAACATCTCCTGTATAATTTTTTATAGCAACATTCCATCCACATGCTTGTTTTCTTTTTGGATTATCCAAAACCTGTACTTGATAGAACTCCTTATTTTCTTCTTTAAATTGAAGCATTATTTTTTTTGTACTGTCATTTGATATACCATCTATTAATACCACTTCCATCTTTTGGTGTGAATATGTCTGTTTTTTAATACACTCTAATAATGCAGGAAGATTTTTTTCTTCATTATACGCCACTACACATACTGAAACTTTCATATTTTTCTCCATGTATCGATCTTTATTTTATCACTGCAATGATTGTACGTATCATTGTCTTCAACTCTGCCATTAAACTGAATTCTTTTAAGCTTATTAAATTGTACTTCATCTTATCTGGAAGAACCTCTTTTACATATACTTCGTCTACATTCTCAGCTTTTTCCAACAATTTTGCTTCATCTTTGTATAAGATACTTGCTTCTGAAGTTACTCCAGCTGGCAACAACAATGTTGCATACATTTCTTCGGTATACCGTTCCACATATCTTACTGCCTCTGGGCGTGTGCCTACAAAGGACATATCGCCTAAAAATATATTGATCAACTGTGGAATCTCATCCAAACGGCAGTTTCTTATTTTTTCTCCCATTTTTGTAATTCTACTGTCGTTATTTGACGTAACATGTGCACCAATTTTATCCGCATTTACAACCATTGTTCTAAATTTGAATATTTTAAATTTTCTTCCATATTGCGTCACACGAACTTGACGATAAAACACTGGACCTTTTGAATCTAGTTTGATCATTACCCCTATAATTAAAAACAAAGGTGACAAAAGAATAAGCATGAAAAAAGATGCAAAAACATCAAAAATTCTTTTTAAGATTAGACTTCCCTGTTTTCTTGTCAAACACTCATAATATTGTTTAACTTCATTGTTTTTCATAAAACTTGGAAGTTCTTCCCATTTTTTTAAACCCATCTTTATTTCCTTTCCTGATTGATTATTCGTTGCATTCCTGCATCTAGTTTCGTTTGAATCTTGGCCATTATCCAAGATAAAAGTAAAGTGAATAACAAAGACAGTACCGCAAATACATATTTATGTCCAGAAAAGCCTTCTATCTTACTTAATATAATCATTGGAATTCTCATATAAATGTAGATGTAAAATGAATGTAAACCTAACCAATTTAAAATTTTATTATCCACTTTAATTTTCATGGTAAACCAAGTGATAATTAATACAAAAAAGCATGCACATACATTATAAGACACAAAATTTCCCATTTTATACGTTATATAATAAAAGATGATTGATCCAAAACCTACAAGCAAATATGTTCTATAGCTTCTCATGTATATATCAATTTTTTCTTGATAATTTCTATAAAAAACCCCTAATGGGAAGCATACTAATGTATCATACCACCAGGATTGTTTTGTAAAATGTAACATAACAATCATAATTCCTGTAAAAAACATAATGATAATCGGAAAATACTTTTGCTTGTCTGCTCCATTTTTCAGAACAATATTTATTATTTTAAACGTAATCCATACAAAAATATATAACAAAAATGTATCAAACATAAACCAGTTGGAATTTCCAACTGTCTCCCACCCAGTAAAAGATAAAATTACTGTTTGTATAGGATAATGAATATTTAATAACAAATTGATGAGATTGTAAAATACTACAGCAATCACAAAATGAAACCATGTAAAAAAGAGTCGTTTTTCTAAAAAAGAATCCTCATATCCTTTTTTCTTTTTATATCCTGACATAATTCCATATCCAGAATAAAAAAAGAAGACAGAGACCATACATTGCCCAATCAGTGACAAGATCGTGTTATAAACCTGATCCATCGCTCCATTTAATGTAATGTACCCTCTGAGATGAGATGCAAAGATAATACATGCAAAGATTCCTCTTATCGCAGTCGTTTGAGTTTTTGACAAGTAATCCTGATAGATGCCATTATTATTAAATTTTATTCCGTAAAAACAAATAAATACAAGTATGATCAATAACGAAATCATTTAATAAATTCCTCTCGATAAATCCATTTCTTTTTTAAAATACAAGAAACAGATTCCATTCATTCCATATATGAATTGAATCTATTTCTTGTAATTATTTACTATTTAATTAATTTACCTACTTCCTGTATTACATATTCGACTTGTTCATCTGTTAGACATGTATGAAGTGGAAGTGTAATCTCATTTTCAAACTGCTGATAAGCATTTGGATAATTTTTTATATCGAATCCTATGTTTTTATAAGCAGAAAGCAGTGGCAGTGGTTTGTAATGAACATTCGTTGCAATCTCTTTTTCTGCCAATTTTTGTATGATCTGGTTACATTGTTCTCTGGTTTTTCCGTCCAAACGTAACATATACAAATGTCCACTAGAATTATGATTTTCACCGTAATGATTTAGCACTTTTACTGGATAGCCTTTGAATGCAGAATCATATCTTTGAATAATTTCCTTTCTACGTCTTAAAAGGTCCGGATATCTTCTCAGTTGCGCTGTTCCTATTGCAGCAACAATATCTGTCATATTACATTTATATAATGGTGCAACAATATCGTATTCCCAAGCACCTAATTGTGATTTGGATAGAGCATCCTTAGACTGTCCATGCAAAGACATCAGCATAAAATCACGGTAGATTTCATCAGAATCAATCTGACTTTCTTCTGTGAATTTTTGTGACCAGGTAACCGCTCCTCCTTCTGCTGTTGTAAGATTTTTAACAGCATGGAAAGAAAAACTAGTGATATCTGAAATCTGTCCTGCCTTTTTTCCATGGCTTTCTGCTCCAAATGCATGGGCAGCATCAGACATAACTAAGATTCTTCCTAATTTTCTTTGTCTTTCATTGGAAGGATTGTATTTTCCTCTTTCCTCTTCAACAATCTTGTAAATTTCATCATAATAACTATATACAATACCCGCAAGATCAACGCAGATAATTGCTTTTGTACGTTCTGTAATTGCTTCTCTTACTTTGGTTGGATCCATTTCAAAGGAATCTGGCAATGTATCCACAATCACAGGAGTAGCTCCTGTATGACAAATACAACTTGCTGTCGCTGTGTATGTGTACGCAGTTGTAATCACTTCATCTCCTGCTCCAATTCCCATAATTCTTAAAGACAACTCCAAACACGCAGTTGCAGAATTCAAACACGCTGCTTTTTGTGTATGACAGTAACCAGCAATTTGTGTTTCAAATTCCTTTGTTTTAGGTCCAGTTGTGATCCATCCACTTTTCAATACTTTCACAACTTCATCTATTTCTAAATTTGTTATATCTGGTGGCGAAAACGTGATTTTCATCTCTTTTTCTACTCCTTACTTTTGGTTAAATCTATTCTGTCACTTCAGATTCTGATAAAATTTCTCCATTTTGAACTTGATCAATTGCCAACTTTATTTCTTCTACTGATTCATAATCAGGTACACACACCGATAATTCCATAGTCGGCATAGAAAAACAAAATTCGAAAGAAGGCTCCCCTTTTGCATCCATGGATTTTATATTCCATTTCGCTGGTTTCATAATCTGATTTTTAATTAATGCTCTTATCTGCTTTGTAGACATATTTGTATCTACATTTCCACTTACACTGTCCATGATATCAGATGCCCCTCTCAAAATTGCTGGGGAAACAGCCTTTTTAATCATAGCTGTAAGCACTGCTTCTTGGTCTTTTCCTCTTTGGAAATCTCCACCTGGGACATTATTTCTTTCACGGGCAAAAGCCAATGCATCCTCTCCATTAAAGTGATTAATTCCTTCTACAACATCTATCTCTTTTCCTGAATCACTACTTGTTACAAACTCATATTCTGAATCTACATCAATGCCACCCAAAGCATCAACAATTTGTATCATAGAAGTAAAATTAACTTTTGCATAAAAATCAACTGGTGTATCATACAACTCTGATAATGTGGCCATAGAAGCATCAATACCGTATATTCCAGCATGCGTAAGCTTATCTGGCATTCCGTCCGATATCTCTGGTAGCGCCACATAATAATCTCTAGGAGTTGTAATTAATAAAACTTGGTGGGTTTCTGGGTTTACAACAGCCAAAATATTCACATCGCTTCTTCCTGACGTTTCAATTGAACCTGCCACATCTATTCCACTTAAGTACACTGTAAATGGTTGCTTAGACACTTCTATTTCTTCCCTTGTCATGACCATTTTATCCAATTTGCTAATCACATTGTGAGAATAAATAATTTTTGTTTTCTTGCTAAATCCTTTAAAAGATTCTTCTAAAATCGATGTGTACGCATCATTATATATAATCGCTTGAACTTTACCATCATATAGATTTTGCACTTGATCATTCAAGTTGTTGCATTCCACCGTTTTAATTTTTTTATTTAAGCTTTTGTTTATTTCATTTACTGTGCCTTGAACATCCTCTCCTCTTAGTGCTAACTGAATACCAAATTCATAATCTTTTGCATCTTTGATATTTTCTGCAGGATCCTCTTCTAATACTACAACCACCATTTTATCCACTTTTTGATTTCCATCACTGATACTACTAAGCATTCCACTCGTTTTAAGTAAATAAATGGATCCAGTCAATAAAACAATTGACATGCAGACACTCAATACACTATCACTGGATATCCGTTTTCTGCACACAACTGCACTGATAAATGGAACCAGCCACAAAAAAATGATAATTGTAATGATTGGTAACAAATATTTGATCGGAAGTACATCTAACTTCATTAACATAATTACAAAAAGAATCGAAAGAATCCCTTGTATATTCACCAATGTCATTTTTATCTTTTTCCGCTTTTTGTTTTTTCTCGCTCGCTTCAATCCTTGCTTTTCCATATTTATTATCATCCTTATTCATTCGTTTATTCAGATTTTGTCCAAAGCCATAATATCACTTTTAAAATTAATTAGCAACTTATTAACAACTATTAATATTTTTTTTATTTTTTTAACAATTATGTTTCATATGAAATCCAACTTAATTTTCTCTTACTCAAAACAGTTTCTTACAATTTCAATGATTTTATTTTGTTGCTCTTCTGTCATTTTATTATCACTTGGCAGGCAAAGTCCTCTATGGAATATGTCCATCCCTACATCTAACGGTTTTCCATCTTCACCAATCGCTCCACCTGGTATGTAAGCATTTGTTTTCGCTCGTCCATCCCCTTCTCTTGTTACAAAACTGTTCATTCTATAAATTGGCTGCATATGCATAGGTTTCCATATAGGCCGTCCTTCTGCATTATATTTTGCTAGTGTTTCTAAAATCTCAGTCGGACATGTCTTACCACTTTCTTTGACATATATAGATTCTGACTCCCCTCTCACTTGCCTACACATTGCATCATTATTTATCATCATGCAGCTTAACCAAAAGTTTGGCTCAGAATTTTTTTCATCATACGGATTTAGTGTCACTGGTAGGTTTTTAAATCCTTCCTTATATCTCTCATAAATTGCTTTTTTCTGTGCAATATGTTCCTCTAAATAAGGAAATTGTCCTCTTATCACTCCGGCGATAACATTACTCATTCGGTAATTATAGCCAATTTCTTCATGTTGATACCAAGGTGCATCCTCTCTAGACTGGGTAGACCATTTTCTTACTTTGTTTGCAGCTTCTACATCATCTGTAAGAAGCATTCCGCCAGATGAGCCTGTAATGATTTTGTTTCCATTAAAGGAAACTGCATTGTATTCCCCAAAACTACCTGTCTGAATTCCCTTATAAGTCGCTCCCAACGATTCTGCAGCATCTTCAATAATTACCGCCCCATGTTTCTCACAAATCTCTTTTAAAGCATCTATTTTTCCTGGAACACCATAGAGATGTGCAACTACTACCACTTTGACATCAGGGTACAATTCAAAAGCTTTTTCTAATGCAACTGGATCCATATTCCATGTATCATACTCTGTGTCGATAAATACTGGAATTCCCCCTTCATATACAACTGGGTTCACTGTAGCTCCAAATGTCATATCTGAGCAAAATACCTTATCTCCTCTTTTCACCCCTGCTAATTTCATGGCCATATGAAGTGATGCCGTACCAGAGGATAACCCAACTGCACATTTACATCCAACCTTTTCGCAGGCAAGACGCTCTACTTCATTTATATTTTTTCCCACTGTAGACATCCAATTTGTTTCATACGCTTCGGACATATAGGTTGCTTCTTCTCCATGCATTGTTGGACTTGACAACCACACTTTTTCTTCAAATGGACTTAATCTCTCATTCATAACTATTTCCTCGCTTTAGTATATTTTAATTTCCTTCTAAAATCTGTTTCATCTTATTTGAATTTTCAGCTATTGAATTTTCATCTGGATACATTACAGACAACGGCTGACTACCACTCGAGAAACAAGGTTGATATTCTCCTGCCAAAATTCCCTGTGTAGCTGTCGACTGAATATCCCATGAAGCCCCACTTGATAACTGCATACTAATAAACTTGGACATTTCTTTTTGTGTCATATTTGTCTCTACACTATCACTTACATCTGCAATAATCTCGCCTGCATTTTTAAGAATTGCAGGTGACATTGCTTTTTTCAAAATTGCAGTAATGACTGCCTCTTGATTTTTTCCTCGTTGATTATCTCCATCTGAAAAACTGTATCTCTCTCTTGAAAAAGCCAATGCTTGTTCTCCATTCATATGATTCAATCCTACTTGGAAGTCATACCCCCCTGCGTTAAACGCATATTCTGAATTAACATCTACTCCGCCAAGCGCATCTACAATCTTAATTAATGAAGTAAAGTTTACTCTTGCATAATAAGATAAATCAATTCCATAAATTTCTTCCAATGTCCTCATGGATGCATCTACTCCATATAACCCAGCATGTGTTAATTTATCTGGCATACCTCCTGAAATATCTGGAATTGGAACATAGTAATCTCTTGGTGTTGTTGTAAGTAGGATCTTATGTGTATCTGGATTGACAGTCATGATAATATTTACATCACTACGACTTGTTGTGGATACAGATCCTTCTACATCAATTCCACTTATATATATGTTAAACGGATCTTCCACCGTTTTACCTTTTTCTGCATTTAATTTTGTTTTAATTCCATACTGATAAATAACCTTTACTTGATCAGAGTAACCCTCAATACTTTCTTCTATCAGTCCAAGAAATCCGCTATTATAAATAGCTGCATCTAACTCGCCACTTAATAATGCTCGAGCTTCTTCTACAACACCTGGATACTCTTTCGTATTCAATGTAACTCCTAATTCACCCTCTACTTTTTTGCACATCTTTAAGGTATTATCTTTATCCAATGTGCTTTGAATTCCAAAACGATACGTTTTTAAATCTTGAATTGTTTCAGCCGGATCTTCTTTTCTAACAACAACCACCATGTTATCTGTTTTATACTCTGCCCCACCAATAGAACTCATAAGCCCTGTAAACTTGGATATTGCATATATTCCACCCAAAGAGCCTATACAAACCAGAATGCTGATTACAACACCAATTAAACTAGCTTTTCCTTTGGTGTATTGAAGCAAATAAGAGACCTCAAATGCAAGGAATAAAGCAAGTATCACTAACAACATATATTTCATAGGCAATAATCCACTCATACCAATTAACAAAACACAAATAAAGGAAAGCACCAACTGGAACAACGCCAAAAGCTTTCCTACCCTATTACGCTTACGTACCGTTCTTTTTCTAGATTTTGATTTCTGATTCATAATTTCCCTCTCTAAACAATTAGACACGACATCCCATGTTAAAATCAAATAATTACTGTTAATTATAACACAATCATCAAATTGTGCAAGTTGAAATATATTTTATACAATCTACCATATCCTTTTTCCAAATACAGTGTTATAATAGGAATTACATATTTATGTGTGCATACAAAGGAGGACTTCTATATGAAATTAGTAATTACAATGAGCCGTCGTTTCGGCACCGGTGCCAGCGTGATTGCAAATGAGCTTTCCGAAAGGCTAGGCATCCCAGTATATGACAAAGCCTATATTGAACAAAAAATAGATGATCATATGTACGAATCTGAAGCTGAGGCGATTCGAAAACTTGCCGAAAAACCATGTATCATTCTTGGTCGATGCGCTTCTCATATCTTAAAAGATAAAATGAATGTATTAAATATTTTTGTCTGCGCATCAAAAGAAGATCGCATCCAACGAATTATGGATTTAGAATCTCTTACTTATGAACAAGCAAAAGAAAAAGTGGAAACAACCGATGAAGAACGTTCTGCTTATTACTATGAACACACCGGCAACACATGGGGAGATATTAACGATTACCATATGATTCTTGACACATCTGAGCTGGGCGTTGATAATTGTGCCAACATCCTTATGCAATATTTTGAACGATTAGAATACATATAAAAAGAACCCGGATTTCAGAAAATGAAACCCGGGTTTTTTTATACGTCCATTCGATCAAATACTTCTTTTTTTAGCATTTTATTTTGATGAGCCACAATTGTGGTACATACTGCATCTCCCGTAATATTTACAGCAGTTCTTGTCATATCCAAGATTCGATCAATTCCCATAATAAGTGCGATTCCCTCTACAGGAAGTCCGACTGAATTAAATACCATGGAAAGCGTAATAAGTCCCACACCCGGAACACCTGCTGTACCGATTGATGCAAGGGTTGCCGTTGCAATAACTGTCAAATAATCTACAGCAGTTAAATGAATTCCAAAAGCTTGAGAGACAAACATGACTGCCACTCCCTGCATAATTGCTGTTCCATCCATATTAATTGTCGCCCCAAGGGGAATTGTAAAGGACGAAATCTTTCTAGAAACCCCCATTTTTTTATCAAGAGTATCAATAGAAAGTGGGATTGTTGCATTAGAAGTTGCCGTAGAAAATGCAAATCCCATAACTGGAAGGAACTTCTTTACAAATTTGATTGGATTTAAACCTGTAAAAATCTTCAATAAAATTTGATATACTCCAAAACCTTGAAGCATTAACGCCAAAAATACCGCGAACATATATTTTAGCATTGGAATAAATGCGTCAAAACCAATTCCCGCAAATGTTTTTGCTATAAGACAGAACACACCAAATGGTGCAGCCTTCATAACGGCCATCGTCATATCCATCATAAGATCATTGAATTCTGAAAAGAACTGTGCAATCGTTGTTGCTCTTTCTCCTCGTTTTGCAAGTAAGATCCCTATAAATATGGCGAAGAAAATAATCTGAAGCATGTTTCCTTCTGCTAGACCTTGAATTGGATTTTTCGGAATAATGTTTAATAGTGTATCTGCAAATCCTGTTGTTTCTGCAATTGCAGTTTCTGTACGCTCAATACTTGAAATATCCAACCCAACTCCTGGATGAATCACTTTTCCAACCGAAAGGGCCAAGGAAATCGCAACTGCGGTTGTAAACAAATAAAACAATACTGTTTTAATCCCAACTTTTCCCAAAGTCTTTGTGTCCCCAATTGCCATACTGCCACATACCAATGAGCAAAATACAAGTGGTACAACCAACATTTGCATTGCACGTAAAAAGCCATTACCAATTACATAAAAAATACCATCGATAATCACCTCATCTCTTACGTAGCCAGCTGGGACCCAGTAATGAAGCACAATTCCTGCAATTGATCCTAGAATAAGACTAAGGAAAATCCATGTGGTAAGCCCTATTTTTTTCTTATCTTTATTTTTCATTCAATTCCTTCTTTCTAACTATTTACAGATATACTCTTTTAACGCTTCTTTCCAAGAAATTGGGCATTCAATCCCACACATACGAAGCATCATATTATCAAGAATCGTATATCGACTGCCACACTCTTCTTCTGTCATCTTTACAACCTTAGATGCATTTGATGTATTCATATGTTCAAAACTTTCTCTTCCTTGAATCATATCTCTTCTCATTTTTGGAATCAACGGTACCTCTTCTTTTCCAAGAAGTTTTAAAATTTCTTCCGCCAACTCATAACGACTACAGTATCCATCACACACGGCATGGTAAATTCCTTCTTGCTCTGCTTGAATCAATCGCAAAATAACTTTGGAAAGTTCTTTGGCGCTTGTAGGGCATGCAAAATCGTCAATTGCCGCTTCTATTGGTTGTCCATTCTTTGCGCGTTCTATAATATAATTTACAAAGTTATCTCCTTCTTTTCCATAAACCCATGAACTTCGAATGATTAAGTGCTTTGGCGCCAACTCTTTTACAAAATTTTCTCCAGCAAGCTTAGACTTTCCATATACTGTCTTTGGATTTGGAACATCAAATTCGTGAAAACTTGTCTTTGTGCTATCACAAAAAATATCATCTGTTGAAATTTGGATAATTCGCGCATCAATTTTTCTTGCAATCGCACTTAAATTTCTTGCTCCTAATGCATTCACTTTATAAGCTTCTTCTACATTTTCTTCACACAAACGTACGTCCGTCATACCTGCACAGTTAATAATCGTATTTGGACGGTTGCCGCTTCCAAATCGATTTACCGCAACAGCGTCTGTAATATCTAAGTCCTCATGACCTGTTTCAAAAAGTTCCACATCACGCATATCAAGCATATTGTGTATCATTGTACCTACACGTCCGTATGCGCCTGCAATCCATATTTTTCCATAATCATATCCCATATATTTGCTCCTTAAAAAAGGCTGCCGAAAAGTAATTTTTACTTCTCAAGCAGTCTTTTTGTTTTTATTGTTCTGATTTTTGTTTTATTGCTACACCAGTCTTTTCAAAGTTAATTTTCTTCCAGGCCTTTTTATTTCTGTCTATTTTTGTATCCTTTTTCCAAGTATCGACCAGTTCTTGGTATTTTGCTGCTTTTCTTTCATTTATGATTGTTTCTTTTTTTGCATCGGTAGCCTCTCGGTCTAACAAACTTGTGATCTGTCCGAGGTAAAGTCCTGATTGTGTCTCCACCACTTCTGAAAGTTCGTTTTCTTTCAACGTATCTGCCACTTTAATAAAGTCTGTATCAATTGATGTTGTTTTTTTGTCAAAAGTTGCTTTTTTTATCTCTACTTCTTGTGTCTTTGCTGCCTCTTCAAATGGTTGTCCTTCAGCTACCGCTTTTCTGATAAACTGAGCTTTTTCTTTAAGCTTCTCTTTCTCTTCCGCTGTCATATCTTTTACACTGCCATCTTCTGCTGTTTTCTTAAAAGATAAAAATACGTAATCCATCGCTTTTTGTGCCGCTTCGTCATCTGACACATTCTGATCAACATCTGCCGTCATCTGCTTTGTCATTTTATTTTGAAGCGTAAGTTTTTCAAGAAGTTCTTTCACATACTCTTTGGAACCTGAAATCACCTTTCTTGTACTTTCGTTGTTATCAGCTATAAATTGTTTTACCACTTTTTCAATGGACTCTTGTTCATCTTTTGTCAATTCTACCTTATAGTCTTTTGCATGCTGATCCACAAGATATACTATTTCAAGATTATCCATTACCCCTTCTTTTACCATCTCTTCGTATGTCTTACTTTTGTCCACTTGCTGCTTCCACATTTCCTGTGCAGTCGTTCCCATCATGCCTGCGTAGTAAGTCTCATATTGCGCCTGCTGCATCCTTGCATAAAAATTTGCGACCCCAAAAGAAATCTTTTCTTCACCTATCGTTGACACTGCTTCATCATTATTAATAGAATTACCACATCCGGCTAAAGAAGTAACCGCAAAGGTACTTGCTGCTGCTAAAACGAGTAGTCTCTTTTTTAAACTGATCATAAACGCCTCCTAAACATTTCATTTTCACCAAATTAAAGTATAGCCTTTTTTTTTTAATCTAACAAGCTTTTTATATCAATTAACAACTTTTTCACCGTTTCAAGAACATCTGGATGTTTCTCTTTTTTATTATAACCTTTTTTATGATAGTAAAAATAAGGAGGAGTTTCTGCTTTAAACACTAAATTTCCATTGTAGGATTTTAAAAGCCCTGGAATCTTTTGTGGTTGTACTTTTGCTTCTTCATACATTACAAATTTAAAATCCTCTCCCTTTTGTTCCACAGCTGTTACATATGCAGAATGTGCAAGCGCTTTTAAACCAGAAATTGTAAGAAGTTGCTGTACCTTCTTTGGAATATCTCCAAAACGGTCGATCAGTTCCTCGATCATATCGTCCATTTCTTCTTCATTTTCAATACTGGCAATTCGCTTATAAATATCTAACTTTTGATATTCATTGGAAATATAACTATCCGGAATAAACGCATCCACATTTAGATCAATGGTTGTCGTATATAGATCTTCATCCAGTTCTCCTTTTAGCTGTTTCACTGCTTCATTTAGCATTTTACAATATAGATCATACCCTACTGCTTCCATATGACCATGTTGTCTTTCTCCTAAAAGGCTTCCTGCTCCACGAATTTCCAAATCTCGCATTGCGATTTTAAACCCAGACCCTAGATCTGTAAATTCTCGAATTGCAGCTAGTCTTTTTTCCGCAATCTCTTTTAAAAGCTTATCTCTTCGATAGAGAAGAAATGCATAGGCCATTCTGTTGGAACGTCCCACGCGTCCTCTTAGCTGATACAGTTGAGATAAACCTAGTTTATCTGCATCATGAATGATCATTGTGTTTGCATTTGATATATCGAGCCCAGTTTCAATAATAGTAGTAGAAACCAACACATCGATATCACCATTGATAAAATCACACATGATATCTTCCAATTCTCTTTCCTTCATTTGACCATGAGCATACGCAACAACTGCATCTGGTACAAGTTGTTGAATCTTTCCAGCAATATCCGCAATATCGTGAACCTGGTTATACACGTAATATACCTGTCCATCCCTTGCCAATTCTCGTTCAATTGCTTCACGCACCATTTCATCATTGTATTCCATTACATACGTTTGAATCGGCATTCGATCCATAGGCGCTTCTTCCAGGACACTCATATCTCGAATTCCAATCAAACTCATATGGAGAGTTCTTGGAATTGGCGTTGCTGTCAAAGTAAGAACATCCACGTTTTCTTTCAACTTTTTAATTTTTTCTTTATGTGCCACTCCAAACCGCTGCTCTTCATCAATGATGAGTAGTCCCAAATCTTTAAATTCCACATCTTTTGACAGCACTCTGTGAGTACCAATTACAATATCTACCTGGCCCTTCTTCAAGCCTTCTATTGTTTTCTTTTGCTCTGCTGCTGTACGAAACCGACATAATAACTCTATCTTAATCGGAAATTCTTTCATCCTTTGCACAAAGGTATTGTAATGCTGTTGCGCCAAAATAGTAGTTGGGACAAGATAGACCACTTGTTTACTTTCTTGTACCGCTTTAAATGCAGCTCTAATTGCAATCTCCGTTTTGCCATAACCGACATCCCCACACACAAGACGATCCATAATTTTTTTACTTTCCATATCTCGTTTCGTATCCAAAATAGCCTGCATCTGATCATCCGTTTCTTCAAAAGGGAACATCTCTTCAAATTCTGTCTGCCACACAGTATCTGGACCATATTCATATCCATCTGACTGCTGCCTTGTGGCATATAATTCCACAAGATCTTTGGCTATTTCTCTAACTGCACCTTTTACCTGACTTTTGGTCTTTGACCACTGTGTAGTTCCTAATTTATTTAATTTTGGTTTTTTTGCGTCTGGTCCTGCATATTTTTGAATCAGATCAAGCTGTGTAGCAAGTATATAGAGCGAACTCCCACCTGCGTAAGAAATTTTCATATAGTCTTTCGTAACTTTATCAACCTCGATTTTTTCAATTCCTTCGTAAATTCCAAGCCCGTGGTTTTCGTGAACTACATAATCTCCTACTTTTAATTCCGTAAAATTCTGAATCTTTTGTCCTTCATATTTTTTATGGCGTTTTTTCTTTTTCTTCTTCCCAAAAATATCTGTTTCAGAAATCACCATAAATTTTAGCATCGGATATTCATAGCCGCTTTCTACATGTCCATAAGAAACCATAATTTCCGTTGGCTGAACTTCCCTATTTAAATCCTCGCTATAAAAACTATTTAGGTCATAATCTCTAAGATCTTCTGCGAGACGTCTTGCACGTGTTCTTGATCCTGAAAGAAGAATGACACGATAGCCACTTCTCTTTAACCGTTTCAAATCTCTTGTGAGCATTTCAAAGCTGTTATTATATGGATTGACTCCCTTGGTTTGTAGAGAGTAGGATTCCCTCATCTTAAACCCACCACACTTACTTTCCAGTGTTGTAAAACCGATTCCATAATATTGGTTTATTTTATTGATCAGTTCTTTCGAGGAAAAAACAGTCAGTTCCTTTTCTACTCCAAACGCTTCCATCTCTTCCCTGTTTTTTTTGCTGATCAAAAATTCTTCTTCTACTTCTTTCAGACGTTCGATCAAACGAACAGGCTCATCCAAAAACAAAACCGTATCTTTCACTTCAAAGAAATCCAGAAAGGAAACTCCCTCCTCTTCTCCCGCCAGTTCTGCTGCTGGATAAATCGTAAGCGATTCTAAGTTTTCTATGGAGCGTTGTGTCTGCGTGTCAAATGTACGAATAGAATCCACTTCATCTCCCCACAGTTCAATGCGGATGGGATACTCTTCTGTAAGTGGAAACACATCCAAAATTCCTCCACGAACAGCAAACTGTCCCGGACCATCTACTTCCGTTTCTCGCTCATATCCTATGCTAGATAACTGTTCTTGAAGCGTTTGGAAATTCAACGTGCTGGAAGATGAAATAGATATTTTTTGTGTATCTATTTTATTTCGTCCCGGCATCCCATCCATGAAGGCGTCAATGGTTGTGATGACCGTCATTCCTTTTTCTGTTTCCAGAATGCTTTTTATTACTGCCATCCTTTGTTTTTCTAGATATTTTCCTTTTAAATCTGCATGATAAAACAAAAGATCTTTCGCCGGATAAAGATATGCATTTTCTTCTAAAAATTTATATTCTTCGTATGCATTTTTTGCTTTTTCCGCACTTGAATAGACGATTACTTTGAATTTTATGTTATCGCCTAGTGCATAAGAAAGGTGTGTCTTCTGAGAATTTACACATCCTGCTATTTGAAGAATTCCTTTTTTCTTCTGTCGATTTTTATAAATTTCCTGATAATCTGCCAGTTCTGGCAAGGGTGCGAAAAACGCCTGCATAATTTCTACTCTTCCTTCTTTTTACGATTGTATTCATTCATCGCTTTTTGAATATCACCTTGTATCATCAATTCTACTGCATTTGCAGCTTCCTTATAACCATCTTCCATCTCAACTCTCTCTTCTTTTGAAAAATGGCCAAGTACATAGTCTGCAAGATCCATCTTTGACGGTTTTTCTCCGACTCCTACTTTTACTCTTGGAAAAATCTGATTTCCAAGATGTGCAATAATATTTTTGATTCCATTATGTCCTCCGGCACTTCCTTTGGCACGGATTCTAAGCTGACCAACCCCCAAACTAATGTCATCATAAATGATGATCAGTTCTTGCTCTGGATCTATTTTATAATAATCCACAAGGCTTCGGATACTCTCCCCACTTAAATTCATATATGTTTGTGGTTTGGCCAAAACAACTTTCTGACCATTTATGATTCCTTTTCCTATAAATGCACGATGCTTTTTTGTATCTACTGCTATATTATATTTCTCTGCAATTCTATCAATGACATCAAATCCAGCATTGTGCCTTGTTCCTTCATACTGTCTGTCAGGATTTCCAAGTCCTGCTATAATATACATCTTTTTTCCTCCTGTCCAAGCATATTTCTTCCAATGACCGCATACAATTATAAAAAATGTGATAGGAGAATCCGATATGAATGTAAAAACAAAAATCATTGTTCTTCATATGAAAGAAATCATCTATACTGCAATTTTCACACTTCTTACTCTTTTACTTGTTGTCCTTGCTCTGGTGATGTTTTTGCCAGATAAGAAGTCCTCCTCCACGAACACAAAAAAGAATTACGTTCCTGGTGTGTATACAGCCTCTGTCACGTTGAATAACACAGATTTGGAGGTGGAAGTTGCTGTCGATGAGTCTCACATTAATTCTATCCGCTTCACAAATTTAAATGAAAGTGTAACAACCATGTTTCCTTTGATTCAGCCTGCGATCGAAAATATTGCTGAACAAATTTACGAGAAACAATCTTTAGATGACATTTCTCTTTCCAAAGAAACACCCTACACTTCCAAAGTCATACTTGATACTATAAACAAAGCCATAAAAAAAGCCGCAGTAGATTAATGCTGCGGCGTGTTTGTTATGTGTATTATCCTTCCACAATCAGGTATTGCCCATTTGGGAGTGCGAAAACTTCTGATGCGTCTTCTAATTCTTCTTCAGACATCGTATCTACATCAACACCGCTTTCTTCAAAATATTCCCTTACCTCTTTTATGGAATCAACAACTACTGCCATGCAGTCCTCTAAAAACGCCTCTGCTTCTTCTATTGTCTCAGCTACTGGCTCATCAAAAAGTCTGGATTGTTCTTTTAAAAATGTAAGTAAACATTCTTCATTGTATTCATTCATCTTTCTACACCTCATCATCTTGTTCCTTGCAGGCGATCTCTACAATCTCCTGCGGCTCATCTAAAATACAGACAGCTCCCGCTTCCATTAAAATTTCTCTTTCGCGAAATCCCCAGGATACAGCGATTGTTGGCATATGAGCTGCATTTCCCGTAGCAACATCAACCTCTGAATCACCAATATACAACACTTCCTCTGGACACAAATGAAATGTCTTCGCAATCTGAAGTGCTGCTGTCGGGTCTGGTTTGCGAGGGACTCCTTCTTTTTGACCCTGTACATAGTCAAACATCACATCTGGAAATATCGTTTCTACTACATGTTTTGCCTGCAGGTCTGGTTTATTTGATAAGACTGCAAGCTTCATACCTGCTCTCTTAAGTGAGCGGAGCATAGCATCAATCCCTACATACGGTACTACTTGATAAGTACATCCTTCTTGAAAAATACGTCCATACGTCTGTAATGCTTCCGAAATTCTTACGTTCTTAAAATCTCCATTCACTTCTAATGTACGCTCTAATAGATATTTTGCACCATTTCCAACAAAAGCTTTACACTGTTCTTTTGTAATCGGACGAAGCTTCATCTCTTCCATCGTCTTATTTACAGAATATAATAAGGAATCCAGTGTATCTACCAGTGTTCCGTCTAAATCAAATATGCAAGCCTTGTACATGCAGCTTTCCTCCTCGCAGTCTGTATATCAGTTTTTCTTTCTCGCCTACGACTATAATAGTATGAAGTTTTAAAAATTTCAACCCATAAGATACTGTTTCATCACTTTCAATGCATTTTTTTCTAGTCTGCTAACTTGCGCCTGAGAAATTTTAATTTTTTCTGCAACTTCCATCTGCGTTTTCCCTTCAAAAAATCGTAGCATAATAATATAACGTTCTCTTTCACTTAAGTGTGACATGGCAGCTTCTAAAGAAAGTTCTTCCACCCAATTTTCCTCCTTATTTTTCTTATCGCTGACTTGATCCATAATGTAAAGCGTATCTCCACCTTCATTATATATTGGCTCATGCAGACTTACCGGACTTTGAATTGCATCCAACGCATAAACAATTTCTTCCTTTGCAATTCCAATTTCTTCTGCAATTTCCTGCACTGTAGGCTCTTTGAGATTCTTTTTTACATATTTTTCTTTGGCATAAATAGCTTTATAAGCCGTATCACGCAGTGACCGGCTTACTCTTATAGAATTATTGTCTCTTAAGTATCTTCTAATTTCTCCTATGATCATAGGAACGGCATACGTAGAAAATTTTACCAGTCGATCTGGATCAAAATGGTCTACCGCCTTCATAAGCCCTACACATCCAATTTGGAACAAATCATCTGCATTCTCGCTACTTGACGAAAATCGTTTAATCACACTTAATACTAGTCTTAAGTTTCCCTTGATATACTGTTGCCTTGCTTCTTCATCTCCCTGTCTGATCCGCACAAACAAAGCTTCCTTCTCTTCTTCTTTTAAGAGCGGAAGCTTTGCCGTATCTACACCACATAGTTCAACTTTATTCTGTGCCATATCAAGAACCCTCCTGGATAATCATTTATTTTACTAGAATGGTTCTCAATATTTCTGTTAGATATTCTAATATCGCAAAAATTTTAAAACTTTTAGACCTTGACAGTCTTCTTTACTCATCCCACACATCCCATTTATCTGCAAGATTCTGAATCTGACTTTCAAACTTCGCCTTATCTTTATTCGAAATCCCTTCATTCCTAGCAATAACATCCATCAGATGACGTCCTGCCATAAGAAGACGTTCAAATGCCGTGTCTGCTTTCTTCTGAAGTGGTTTTTTCGCCTTCACAGGTATTCTCATGCCTTCATTTATCATTTCACCTTTGGATAAATCGTACTGTGCATTAGGATATGGTGCCCATGCTGAATAACCAAACTTCTCTTCCACTGTATGAGCAAACTCATCTGTCACCGTATCCTCCCCGTGAACAACAAACACTTTGGAAACTGGTAATTGAAATCCACCAAGCCATTTCAAAAGTCCTTCCATATCTGCATGTCCGCTCACGCCATGAAGGCTTTCGATTCTTGCTTTTACCTCAATTGGTTCTCCAAACAAGCGTACATTCTTCTCCCCTTCAATCAAGCGTCTTCCAAGTGTCCCTTTTGCCTGATATCCCACAAATAAAATGGTGCACTCTTCTCGCCATAAATTATGTTTCAAATGATGCCTGATCCGTCCTGCGTCACACATGCCCGACGCAGAAATAATTACTTTTGGTTTTTCATTAAAATTAATCAGCTTAGAATCATCGCTAGTAGTGGAAATTTTCAGTCCATCAAAAACAAGCGGATTAATTCCAGCATTGACAAGTTTCATAGCATCTTCATCAAAACATTCTCTAACATTTTTCGAAAAAACTTTTGTTGCCTCAATTGCCAGCGGACTATCTAAATACACTTCGAAATTTTGATATTCTGGAATAAGGTTTTTTTCTTTAATTTCTCGAATAAAATAAAGGAGTTCTTGTGTTCTTCCCACTGCAAAAGAAGGAATAACAACATTTCCCCGCTTATCAAATGTCTCTTTTAGAATCTTAGAAAAATCAAACAAATAATCTGGTTTTTCTGTGGAATGCAATCTATTCCCATATGTTGACTCCATGACCACGTAGTCCGCGGTACTTGTATAGGTCGGATCTTTGATGATTGGCTGATCAATGTTTCCGATGTCTCCTGAAAAAACAATCTTTTTCGTAACGTCTCCCTCTGTTGCCCACACTTCTATACTAGCGGAACCTAAAAGATGCCCTACATCGGTAAAACGAATTTCTAATCCCTCACAAACCTTAATTCGCTCGTTGTATTGGCATGGGACAAAATGCTCAATCGCATCTAATGCATCTTGCATTACATACAAAGGTTCGAATTCTGGCTGTCCTGCACGTCTGCCTTTTCGATTCCTCCATTCTGCTTCGAATTCTTGAATATGAGCACTGTCACGAAGCATGATATTACAAAGATCCGCCGTGGCGTACGTGGTGAATATACTACCTTTAAATCCTTTTTTTGTTAGAAGTGGAAGTAATCCTGAATGATCGATATGGGCATGTGTCAAAAGTACATAATCTACTTCTGATTCTGCAATTGGAAGACCTGGATTTTCATAAAGGTCTGGTCCCTGCTCCATTCCACAATCAATCAAAATATTCTTCCCATCCATCTGCAGAAGATGACAACTTCCTGTCACTTCATGGGCCGCTCCAATAAATGTCAGTTTCATAAGCTTCACCAACCCTTTTTCTCTTATTATAACACTTATTATGCTCTATTACATATACAATTTACCAAAAACGTATAATTTCTTTCTTTAATCTCTGCATAATCTTTTTTTCTAATCTCGAAATATAGGACTGGGATATTCCAAGCATATCTGCGACCTCTTTTTGAGTTTTTTCTTCTCCGTCTTGGCTTCCAATGCCGTATCGCATTTTCACAATCATGCGTTCTCTTCCTGATAATTTATTGATTGCTTTAAATAACAATTTATTTTCTGCCTCTGTCTCTAAATCTTTGTATATCGTATCTTCGTCGGTACCTAAAATATCAGACAGCAGCAATTCATTTCCATCCCAATCCACATTCAATGGTTCATCAATGGAAACTTCTAATTTGGTTTTACTTGTTCTTCTTAAATACATTAATATTTCATTCTCAATACATCGAGAAGCGTATGTGGCAAGTTTAATTTGTTTATCTGGGTTAAACGTATTAATGGATTTAATGAGTCCGATTGTTCCTATGGAGATAAGATCTTCTACTCCCACCCCTGTATTGTCAAATTTTTTTGCTATGTAAACAACTAATCGAAGATTGTGCTCAATCAGTGTTTTTTTCGCTTCTTGATCCTCTTGTGTCCCAAGTGCCTCTATGGCCTTTGATTCTTCTTCCTGTTCTAATGGAGGGGGCAATATTTCCGAACCTCCAATATAGTGTACTTCTTTTTTGTTTGTAAAAAAAATTGCTCGAATCTCTGGTAATAGATTATATTTTGAATGCGTTGTCGTTGTTGTTTTTGCTACCATTCTATAAACCTCCTAATATATCGGGATTTAAGATTATCTGATACTCTTCTACTTCTGAAATCACCCCTTCACATACTCCTACGATAGGATGCTGTATCAAAATTTCTTCTTTTCCTACTACCTGCATCTTTTCAATGCGAAAAATAGGCATCATTCCTTTGCTCTCTATGGTACAAAATGGAATATATCGAATCCCTTTGTCTTGTTCTTTGTCTTTCCACATTTTTTTTGCCAGCTCCTTTTCAATAATACTTACTGGCTCTCCGGAAATTGGATCTGTCAATGTATTTCCTGTATCAATAAGTGCTGTGACCTTTATTTGTGTTTTCCCTTCTTGTAGAACAACCGCACACTTTGTATTTTGTGTACGTTTTTCCTTTAAAAAAATCTTCCACATATTTCTGATGAAAACTGCACATAAAATTGCAATGATGAAATAGATTATTTCCGTATGTAAATAGGGATGAAATAATTCCAGTATTCCTCCATATAGAATGGATACCACATATAGCACAATAACTGCTTTGATCAGTTCTCCTACATGTTTTATTTTTAATCCAACCTTGATCATAATCATATTTACTATTACATGACATAAAATAAGTTTCACGAGTCCATCTAACGAACTTGCGATCACAAGGCAAGTAAATGCCGCTCCCGTAATTCCTCCTAGGAAAACATGTCCCCATGAAACCGGATATTTCATAATATTTCTTACTGTAAGTAATAATAGGAAATCAAAAAATAAGTTCACCAGAAATAACACATCTATGTAAAGTTCATAGCACATGCTTTCCCTTCTTTCCTGCTGAAACGAAATCGATTTTGTACTCAGACAATATTTATTATAAGTAGTAGGAGATAGATATTTTGTCAGATACTGACAAACGGATATGTATTTTTTTCGACAAAAAAAGAGAGCACTTTCGTACTCTCTTAAATAAGTTCCTATATGATTATTTCTTGAAGAAATCTGGAATCTTAATAGACTGCTCTTTTACTTTGCTTACTGGCGTTCTTGTCTGATCATATGCAGGAGCATTTCCTGTAGGCATAGGTCTTGGTGTAACTGGTCTTGTAAGAGGAGTTCTACCTGCAAGATCAGAATTTGGAAGAATAGATCCAACCATCTGCTGTCCCTCAAGTCTTGCTTTTAACTTAGAAGAACTTCCACCTACATTATGTAATCCTGTTGCAATTACTGTGATTGTTGCTTCATCAGATACAGAATCATCGTACATAGCACCGAAGATAATATTTGCCTCTTCTCCAGCAAGTTCCTGAACATATTCTGCTGCATCAGATGCATCCATAAGTGTAATATCACCTGAAATATTGATAATAACGTGAGAAGCTCCCTGAATTGTAGTTTCAAGCAATGGACTTGCAACAGCCTGTTTTACAGCTTCTAATGCTTTATCATCCCCATGTCCTGAACCAATACCGATATGAGCGATTCCTTTATCTTTCATAACAGTCTGGATATCTGCAAAGTCAAGGTTGATCAGTGATGGTACATTAATTAAGTCTGTAATTCCCTGAATACCTTGCTGTAACACTTCATCTGCTTTCTTTAAAGCTTCTGGCATAGTAGTTCTTCTATCAACTACTTCTAACAACTTATCATTCGGAATCACAATCAATGTATCCACATTCTCTTTTAAATTTTCAATTCCAGAAAGGGCATTTGACATACGAGTTTTTGATTCAAAACGGAAAGGTTTTGTAACAACACCTACCGTCAATGCTCCCTGTTCTTTTGCAATACGTGCTACTACAGGAGCTGCTCCTGTACCAGTACCGCCACCCATACCACAGGTAACGAATACCATATCTGCACCTTTAACAGCTGATGCGATTTCTTCTTCACTTTCTTCAGCAGCTTTTTCTCCAACTTCTGGCTTTGCTCCAGCACCAAGCCCTTTTGTAAGCTTCTCACCGATCTGCATCAATGTAGGTGCTTTACATAGCTGAAGTGCCTGTTTATCTGTATTGATAGCTATAAACTCTACGCCTGCAATCTGCTCATCGATCATACGGTTTACAGCATTATTTCCGCCACCGCCAACACCGATAACAATAATTCTTGCAGCTGCTTCTGACTCATTGGTTTTAATTTCTAACAAGAATATTTCCTCCTTTGTCGTCTTATTATATTATTTTATACATCCCATTGATATTGAACGATATAATTCAATATTTATATAATAAAGTTTTTTTTGCAAATAATCAATAGATTTTTATGTATTTTATGTTTTTTTTATCCAATTCATCTCTTTCGAGAACGAAAAATTTATTCTTCTACTTGATCTATCGTATATTCTATTACTTCTGTGTTTTCTGCAGGTTCTTCCTCTTCTATTTGCTCACCCTCTGTAGGAACCTCTCCCCCTGTTTGATCATTGACTATAGGTTCTTCCTCTTCCGTTGGTTTCGATTCTTTGGTTGAATCATCCTCTTTCTTTGTAGGCACAAAACGAATTCCTTTTTCGATTTTTTCATAATGTTCCAGATAGAGTGTCCCTTCCAATCCTGGATACTTCTCTTTCAAAATTTTTAATATCGGGGGCAATTGCGCAAACTTAACATCATAATCATTTTTTCCTAGAAGCACTTCTACTCCTTTGAAATAAATATTTAACCCATTTCCGTTACAGACAACTCTATCTGGCTTTAAGTTCAATTTTTCCAAAAGTTCTGATGCATCCACAATTCTTTGAAACACTTTCTCATCTGACACTGGTATCTTTTTTCCCATTTTTACCTTTGAGCCATTTAATTCCATTCCTTCAATGTATGATACATTTTCAATTTTCTGTTCCGTCCTATAGATTGCAATCCCACCTTGCGTGAAATAAAGATATTGATTATTATAATCCACATATCCTATTGGCTTTTTTTCTACCACTTTCACTTGAATCGACCATGGCAACTTAAATTTCACATCCATTTTATCAATTGCGGCAGGTTTGGCTTCCTTTGAGTATTTGCATTTCCACCACACATAAAGTGCATTGGAACTTAATTTATCCTTTTTAATCCATTGAACAACTTCCTTCTTCGATGAATGCATTATGCCATGTACTTCCATTTCTTTTACATGAAAAAGTAACAATAAAAGCATGAACAAAAGTATGACGGAAAGAACGATCGTTAAGATTACTTTAGGCCAAATCTGTTTCTTTCTTCTTTTTGCCATTGATATTCCTCCTGTGGTATAATTTTTATGTTTCCTGCTGTGCCGACACACTAAGTACAATTCCCATCTCCATTAACAAAAATACTACCGACGTTCCCCCATAACTGACAAACGGTAAAGTAATCCCTGTGTTGGGAATTGAATTTGTAACAACAGCAATGTTTAAAATCACCTGAATCATCATATGTGCCATTGCACCAGATGCAATCAAAGCACCTGTTAAGTCTTTTGCATGCACAGCGATCACAAAAAATCTCCAGATAAGTATCAAAAATAAAAGAATTAAAAGGCCCGCACCTACAAGACCTAATTCCTCACAAATAATCGAAAAAATCATATCATTTTGTGCTTCTGGTAAAAAGCCCAGTTTTTGAACACTTTTTCCAAGCCCTTTTCCAAAAAGACCTCCTGATCCTATTGCATACAATCCTTGCAAAGTCTGATACCCTTTTTCGTATTGTTCAGGGTTTCTCCATATCGCAATTCGTTCCAAGCGATAACTTTCCAACGCTAGAAAAATTGCCATAAAACCAATCCCCGCAACTCCCATCCAAATAAATTGTGCATATTTGGGACTGGCTACAAAAACAAGTATAACCGCAATACCTAGAATGATAATCGCGGTACTTAAGTTATTTGCGCCTACTAAAGCTACAATAGGAAGAATCGGAATCATGACCTTGAAAAGTGTTCGAAACTTCCCCATAGATTTTATATTTCGGGTAATCATAGACGCCAAAAACAAAATCACTGCAATCTTTGCAAATTCAGACGGCTGAAAAGAAACCGGGCCCAAAGAAAGCCATCTTTTGGACCCGTTGTATTCATCACCTATAAATATAACTGCTATAGACAAAATGACTGCTGTCAGATATGCAGGTTTTGCAAATCTTAAAAACATATGATAATCCATCTCTGATGCAACTACCATTGCGAGTATCCCAAGCAATGTGGCAAACCCTTGTTTTTTAAGATAATAAAAAGAATCATGAAACTTCACCTGACCATTGTAGGCACTTGTGCTATACAAGAGGACTAACCCTACAAGAATCAAAATGAATACAACTATCATCAGAATCGAATCATACTTCCTTTTTTTGATCGAACGTTCCAATAAATTTCGCTCCTTATATATGATTTACAAGCTCTTTAAACTTATCTCCACGTTCTTCATAATTTTTAAACATTCCCCAGCTTGCACATGCTGGTGATAAAAGCACTGCATCTCCAGGAACTGCATTTTTAATACAGATTTCTACTGCTTCTTCAAAAGTATCCGCAAAAACACTTTCTGTAAATCCAAGTCTTGCTGCTGTATCGGCAATCTTTTCTCTAGTTGCTCCTACCAATACTAATTTTTTTACTTTTCCATCAAAAGATGAAATCCATTCATCGTAAGAAGAATCTTTGTCATACCCTCCACCAATAAGAAGTGTTGGACGATTCATCGCTTGAATTCCTTTAATGGCAGCATCTGGATTTGTTCCCTTGGAATCGTTATAGTATGCAACTCCATTTTTTTCAGCAACAAACTCAATTCGATGCTCTACTCCTTGAAACTCCATGACTGACTTTCTGATCACATCAATTGGCACCCCATAAGATGCAGACATTGCAATGGCAGCCATTACATTTTCATAATTATGGATTCCAAGAAGTTTTAATTCCTCTACCTGACAAATCTTAATTTCATTTTCACCTGTGTTATAGAAAATAGCATTTTCTTTCAGATAAACCCCTTTTTCAAGGATACGTTGACTGCTGAAATACAATACATTTGCCTTCAGTGTTTCTCCAAATTTACGTGTCACCTCATCTTCATAATTTAACACACAAGTATCTCTTTCTAACTGATTCATCGCAATTTTCTGTTTTGCTTCAATATATGCTTCCATCGTGTGATGTCTATTCAGATGATCTGGAGATAGATTTAAGATTGCACTTACTTTCGGATGGAATTTATAAACTGTTTCCAACTGAAAGCTACTCATTTCTGCAACAATCACTGAACGCTCTGATGTTTTCCCTGCAATACTTGTGTAAGGGTTTCCAATGTTTCCAACAACATACGTATCTTCATTGAAATTTTTCATAATTTCACCCAATAGTGCTGTTGTTGTTGTTTTTCCGTTTGTCCCTGTAATTGCAAGGACATCCCCTTTTCCAACACGATATGCCAATTCTATCTCTCCCCAAATCGGGATATTCTTTTCTCGAAACCGGTCTACGATTGGAAGATCTGTGGGTACCCCCGGGCTAATAATCATAAGTTGTATCTCGTCTAGTAGTTCTTCACTTAGCTTTCCTAAGACAACTGTAACATTTTGATGAACTGATTTTCCATCACAAATCTGATCAATAATTCGACATTTATCAACATCTTCATTTCCGTCATACACTACAACTTCTGCTTTCTGTTCCAATAAAAGTTTGGCTGCTGCAATCCCACTAATTCCAGTCCCAAACACCAATACCTTTTTCTTTGTTAATTCCATAATCTTACACCCCCGCAAGTGCTACAAGACAAAGAAGCGCTGTAATAATTGAAAAGACTGTAACAACTCGTGTTTCTGACCAACCACACAATTCAAAGTGGTGATGAATTGGAGCCATTTTAAATAGACGTTTTCCTCCAGTTTTCTTAAAGAACGCAACTTGAAGAATTACAGAAAGCACCTCGATAAGATAAATCAAACCTACAATAATAACAAACAAAGGCATCTGCATCATATAAGCAGTACCAATTACAAATCCACCAAGCGCAAGAGATCCTGTGTCTCCCATAAACACACTTGCTGGGTACACATTAAATAATAAAAATCCAAGCAATGCACCCACTACTGCACATGTAATCGGCTCCACTCCACTTTTTGTGCCAATTGCTACAACCGTAAAGAATGTTGCAACAAGTACGGTTACACTAGAAGCAAGGCCATCTAATCCGTCTGTAAAGTTGGTTCCATTCACTGTACCGATTACCGCAATAAACATCAGCGGTACTGCAAACCATCCAATATCCCAATAATGTCCTTTGGAAAAAGGAATTAACATCGTCAATGGAATCTTTGCAACTTTGATAACGTAAAATGCAAAAATTGCTGTTACCACAATCTGAAGAGCCATTTTCTGCTTTGGAAATAAACCATCCGATCTTTTCATAACAACTTTTAAGAAGTCATCTAAAAATCCGATCAACCCAAATCCAATTGTTAGAAATAGCACTGGTATAATTCGTGGATACTCTTTTACATACAGTAAAGAAGTAACAACAACACTGGTCAAGATAATGATCCCTCCCATAGTCGGTGTTCCCGCTTTCTTTAAATGCGACTTTACGCCTTCTTGTCTTTCTGTCTGTCCCATCTTCAGTTTTCTAAGAAATGGTATTATGATCGGTCCAAGTAAAAGACTAAGACCAAATGATATTAATACCGGAATTACTACACTACTGCTCATATTTTCACCTCATCATCTCTTTCGTTTTTCGCATACTAATACGCATTAAGTATACCTTATTGATTATCGTTTTTCAATTCTTTTTTCGGAATCCCAAGGTATGGAAGTACATTATCGTAAATATTTTTCAGCACAGGTGCTGCAATGGTTCCTCCATAATAAACCCCTTGTGGATTTCGAATAACCACCATCCCAAGTATTTTAGGATTTTCTGCTGGAGCAAATCCCAAAAAAGATGAAATATATTTGTGTGCACTACGAGGAAGCGTTTGGGATGTGGCTGTTTTTCCACCTATGGTATACCCTTCTATATATGCATTTTTTCCTGAGCCTTCTGATACTACACTTTCTAATAACATTCGCATAATATCAGATGTCTCTTTTGAAACAATTTGTTCTCCTTCTTTATATCTAAATTTTTTTATTTTTTCTCCGTTATGATCATAAACAGACACCCCGAAATGAGGAACTATCCTTTTTCCTCCATTAATAATAGAACTAACGGTAGCTGCCATCTGAACTGGTGTGATCTGGAAGGATTGACCAAATGACATCGTTGCAAGCTCCACCAATCCTATGTTCTCTTTTTTGTGCATAATGGTACCTGCTTCACCCGGAAGGTCGATTTTTGTTGGTTCCATAAGTCCGAATTTTTTAAAATACTCATAGAACCGATCAGCGCCAAGTCTTAATCCAATATCCATAAAAACAGGATTGCAGGAGTTTTGAATTCCTTGTTTAAATGTTTCTTGTCCATGTCCTCCTACTTTATGGCATCTTATTTTTCTATCTTCTACAATCCGATATCCCGGACAAGAAAATGTATCGTTGATCGTTACCACACCCTCTTCTAAACATGCAGCTGATGTCACAATTTTAAAAACAGACCCTGGTTCATAGGTATCATTAATACTCGGGTTTCTCCACATTTGATTTAATTTTTCTTGCTTGACCTCGTCCGTCATAGCATTCATATTTTCTGTAGTATTTAATTTGTATGGATCATTTAAATTAAATTCCGGCACATTCACCATTGCATAAATTTCTCCATTTTGTGGATTCATCATTAAAATGGATACACTGTCTGCCTGCTTTTCCTCCATCACTTTTTCTGCTGCTTGCTGGCAAAATTCTTGTATATTATAATCCAAACTAATTTGAAGCGTGTTTCCTGGAACAGGCTCTATTCTATCTTCTGCCACCCCTTCTAATTCTACTCCTCTTGCATCTGTGACTGTCAAAATTGTTCCATTTGTTCCCTTCAAATCTTCTTCGTATTTCACTTCTAATCCAATAATTCCTTGATTATCTCCACCTGTAAACCCTAATACTTTGGATGCTATTTCTTGAAAAGGATAATATCTTTTATAATCCTCATCCACTTTAACCCCTGCTAAATTATAATTTCTTATCTTGTCCCCAATTTTTTTATCTACATTTGTTTTGATTTTTTCCATCGAAGAAACTTTTTCCACCCTCTTTTTTACTTTCTCCTCCTCTATTTGAAGTTCTTTCGATAAAATCCGAATGACTTTTTCAGGTTCCTTAATTTGATTGTGGATGACTGAAATCGTACAAACTGTTTTATTTGTAGCAAGTACTGTTCCATTTCGATCCACAATCTCACCTCTCGCAGCTTTTATTGTCCGCTCCCTTTCATGCAACATGGTTGCTTTTTTCTGATAATATTCTGCATCAAATACCATAAGATATACCAACCTTCCTATCAGGGCAATCAATATGATCGACGCACACACAAACACAACTAATATTTTCTTGCGATTATACGTTTTATTTTTCATAATAAAAAACCTTACAAAAGTTATCTTTATAAGATATTTTCTCTTTTGTAAGGTTATTCCTAATTTTCCCTATTCTTTTGATTCACTTTTTGTAATGTTTAGATATGGCAATGCCTGTTCTAATATATCATGTGTAAGTTTCATTACATAAGCACTATCATCTTGTAACTCTACATTAGGTTCATCAATGACCACATACATCGCAATTTCCGGATTTTCCTGTGGTGCATAACAGATAAAGGATAAAACATAATTATTGTTACCACGTGGAATCTTTTCTGCGGTTCCTGTTTTTCCACCCAGTTCATACCCTTCTACATCTCCCATTCGTCCAGCACCTGTATTTAAAATCATAGAGCGCATGTAACTTTTTACCTGCTTTGACGTTTCTTCTGAAACCGTCTTTTTAAGTATGGTTGGAGATTTTACTTCTACAACTCTTCCACTTTCATCTCGGATTTCTTTAACAATATGAGGTTGATAATAATTTCCTCCGTTGATCAAAGAGCAATACGCTGCCATCATTTGAACCATGGAAACATTGATCCCCTGTCCAAATGAATTCGTGGCCAACTCTACTGCTTTTAATTGATCCGCCTTATAAACAAGAGAGCTCGTATCTACTTCATTGGGAAGATCAATCCCAGTCTTTTCACCAAATCCAAAAATATGCTGATACCTACTCAAGTTTTCTGCTCCTATTTTTGCTCCCATTTCCATTAAGGCAACATTACAAGAATTAGCCAACGCTTGTTCCACCGTTTGAAGACCATGTCCTTCGTGCAAATGACAATGAATATAGAAATCCTCCACTTGCAGACCACCACCACAAACATAGGTTTCATTCCCTTTTAAAGCACCTGTTTCTAATCCAGCTGCAACAGTAAATGGTTTCATTGTAGATCCTGGTTCATAGTCTCCACTTACATTAAAATCTTTCCACAGCTGATTTAATTCTTCCGAAACTTCCTCTGGCTTCATAGCTTTTAATTGCTCTTTTGTAAATTTATAGCTTAAATCATCTGGCTTATTAAGATCATAATTTGGATAGGATGCATGAGCCAAAATTTCCCCATTTTGTGGGTTCATAATCATGACTGCAGTATTTTTACTTCCTGGTTCATTTTTTCTTTTCTCACCTGCATGCTCTTCATTAAACTGTTTTATATTATCTTCTACAATGCTTTGAAGGGCCAGATCGATTGTTGATACAACCGTATACCCATTCTTCGCATCTTTTACCGTGCGTTCTGACAGTGATGAGGAATTAAAATATCCATATTCTCTTCCATCGGTTCCATTTAATACGTCATTGTAATACTTTTCAATTCCTTGTTGGCCCTGATTTCCGCCATAAGTAAATCCAATCGCATCACTTGCTAGAGAATGATAAGGATACATTCGTTTGTAATCTTCTTCTAACCATACTCCAACTACATTCTCTCCCTTCTTTTTATCCGAAAGGAGTTCTTCTAACTTCTTAGCCTTATCATAACCAACCCCTTTCTTTAAAATAGTATATCTACTTTCTGGGGTTTCTCGGATTGCATCTCTGATTTTCTCTTCATCGATTTCAAAAATATCCTTAAGAGCCATGACTGTTGGTTCAATATATTTCTCTTCCCTGCGCATTTCGAATACGTCTAAAATAACATTGTAAACTCTTTCACTTACCGCAAGTTTTGTTCCGTTTCGATCTACAATATCTCCTCTTTTATAGGGAATAGCTCGACTTCCATAAACCTGCTGATTTAAAACAATTCTAGTATATTTTTCTCCTTTTAGAACATTAATATACGTAATTCTTATGATTATAATAACAAAAGCCAGTATGATTGTCATGAACAACATTACCAGCTTTTTCTGCATTTTTTTCGGAAAGTTTTTTGTTAAAAAACGAAATTGATTTTTCTTTTTTCTTTTTTTCATATTATTACACCTTAGTCTACCACGCGTCTTGACTGTGCAAGCACTCCATCCTCTGGAATCGCATTATACTGTTTCACAAAACCACCTGTTGGGCAATCATACATTTCTACATGTCCTTCTGACGCATATACCATTCCTAGCTTCTCAACTGCTTTTGTCTTGATTTTCTGGAGATCCACGTTTTCATAGACTTCATGATAATCTGTATTATTCTTTTCTGTAATATTTTCCAATTCTCGTTGCATCGCTGTGACTGTCTCAGCTCCGTTTACAACATCAGCTTGTAATTTCAGATAAAACATAAATGCTGTAACAACACACACGGCTGCAATAATCAAAAACGAAACATACGCTTTGTTCATTGCTGTCGCACGATTTCTATTTTTACGCACCTGCGCACTCACTCTTACCGTTTTTTTTGGCTGTGCAACTTTTTTTCTCTTTGGCAGTACCTCTGGCTGACGAACTGTGTTGCCATACACATATGGTGTTCTATACTCATTATATGTGTTATTATATCTCACAATTTTATTACTCTGAGCCATTTTACTGTCCTTTCTTACGATCGATCCACCAGGTCTCCCCTCCTGATGGACCTATATATTATATACTCATTTTAACCGGGTCCCTTTCCCCGTCCACTCATCAAATACGTTCGAATATACGTAACTTCGCACTTCTTGAGCGACTATTGTTTTCTAATTCCTCATCACTTGGAAGAATTGGTTTTCTTGTAATTACTTTTCCTTTTGATTTTCTTCCGCACACACATACAGGAAAATTATTTGGACATATACAAGGATCTTCATTTTTGCGAAATGCACTCTTTACAATTCGATCTTCTAATGAATGAAATGTAATAATGCATATTCTCCCACCTGGATTGAGCATTTCAATCATTGTATCTAGTGTATCTTTCAATACATCTAATTCATGATTTAATTCAATTCGTATTGCCTGAAATGTTCTCTTAGATGGATGTCCGGAAGTTTTTTGTATTTTCATTGGTATTGCCCTGCTGATCACTTCGTTTAATTGACCTGTCGTTTCAATCGGATGTTTCTCCCTCTCCATCACAATGTGCTTGGCAATATTTTTTGCAAACCGATCTTCCCCATAATCTCGGATGACTCTGTATAGATCAGCTTCACTATATTCATTGACAATATCTCTCGCAGTCATTTTCTGTCTTTGATCCATCCTCATATCAAGAGGCGCATCACTACGATAGGAAAATCCTCGTTCTGCCGTATCTAATTGATAAGAAGATACTCCCAAATCCAGAACAATTCCATCCACCTTGTCAATTCCTAACTCATGAAGTTTGGCCTGAATATCACAATAATTACTTCTAACAATTGTAACTTTTTTCCCAAAGTCTTGTAATCTGGCACTAGCCGCTTCAATCGCCGCCGCATCCTGATCTATCCCTACAAAACTACCTTTTTCACCTAATTGGCTACAGACTTTAAAAGCATGTCCACCACCACCAAGTGTTGCATCCACATAGATTCCATCTGGTTTAATATGTAGACCATCTACTGTTTCATTTAATAATACTGTTGTGTGTTTAAATGCCATATACTCCTCCATTACTTAAAAGCATATTAAATGCGAATGCCGATTGCTTCCATACGTTCTGCAATTGCATCTAAATCTTCTTCGCTTACCATACTTCTCTCTTCCCAAAGTGCTTTATCCCAGATTTCAACTCGATCTTGTACTCCCACAAGAACGACATCTTTCTCCAGATTTGCAGCTTTTCTAAGCGCAGGTGGAACTAAAACTCTTCCCTGCTTATCGAAGCTTCCTTCTGATGCACTTCCGAAAAAATAACGTTTAAATATTCTGGCATCCTTATTCATACGCGGCAGTGTTTCCAATTCAGCTACAAATTTATTCCATTCGTCCATGGAGTACATAAAAAGACAACCTTCCATTCCATTACAAATAACGAAACTCTCCCCTAGATCGTTTCGTAATTTTGCCGGTATGATCAATCGTCCTTTTTCATCTATCGTATGATTGAACTCTCCAAGTAACATACGGAATCCTTTCTTCGGAGTTTTTCACTCCTTTTCGCTCCACTTTCCACCACTTTTTACCACGTAACTCCATTGTACCCCACTCACCCCCCTTTTTCAACCCCTTTTTTAAGGATTATATTGGATATTTTTTCCAGCCATTTGATTTTTTCCAAAAAAAGTGCGCAACAGAATTCATAATCTGTTACGCACTTTCTCATTTTTCTGTAAATATTATTTTGAAATTTCGTTTAAGTAGGAATCTACCGACTCATAATTTGCTTCCACTACTCTACGATCCTGTCCACTTTGATATACATGGAATGCGGAATATCCAATCCATCCAACAAGTACAACTGCAACCACTGCTACAGATGCATTTAAAAAGAAATTTTTCATCTTTCGTTTTTTCATAATCTGTTTTCTGTTTGCTTTTTCTTGTTTATAGCGATCTACTTTCTCCTGACTCATTTTTCGACTCCTTTTTCTTTTATATTACAACAATAATTCCACCATCATTTGCATACATTGTGCTGATCCCTGCAGTATCTACAATCACGCTACTCTTAAAAGGTGTTTTTTCCATAAGCATCTTTTGTACTTCTTTTGCCCTTTCTGGACAATTGCAATGAGAGATTCCAAGTACTTTTTCCTTTGTATGCTCTGCATCTTTTAATGCGTGATCTATCAATTTCGCAAGGGCTTTCTTAACACCTCTCGCCTGTCCTAATTGACAAATCTGTCCTTCTGGATTTGATCCCATAACCGGTTTAATATTCAGTGCACTTGCAACTAACGCTTTCACTCCAGACAGGCGTCCGTTTTTCTTCAACGTATCTAACGTTTCCAACACAAAATACGTATGTTGTGATGCTATATAGGATTCTACCGTTTCAATCACTTCTTGGAAACTCATCCCTGCCTCTTCGCACTCTTGAATCTTCAATCCAATTAACGTTTCTCCTACTGATGCGGAACGAGAATTGAATACATAAATATTTTTTTCTCCATATTCTTCTTCAAATAATTTTCTACCTAGTTCCGCACTATTATAGGATCCACTTAACTCTGAAGATAATGTAACTACATATACTCTCTGTGCATCACACTGATAACTTTGCATATACTCTTCTGGTGATGGACAAGATGATTTCGGACTATCTGGGCACTCTGCTACACGTCTCAAAAAAGAAGCCTGATCAAAGGTTTCATCATCTTTGATGTGAACCCCACCAATGTCCATCGTCAGTGAAGCTTGCTTAAAAAACCCACTGTTTTTCATTTCTTCTGTCATTTCACCACAACTATCCATAACTATTCTATAGTTCATACCATTTCCTCCCATGGCCGATTTGTATCCGCTTCTATTATATCTAGTATTAAATACTACATTATAATATATCATACTTTATTTTTTATGAAAAGAGTTTTTATCATTTATCTTCAATTTTTATTTTTGTTGAAACCCCTAAAACAATTCCCATCTCTGCCATCAAAAAAATGATAGAAGTTCCTCCATAACTAAAGAACGGAAGTGTGATTCCAGTTGTTGGAATCATATTCGTTACAACCGCTATGTTTAATATAACCTGAATAGAAATATGGGTCATCACACCAACTGCCAACAAAGATCCAAACATATCTGGTGCATTTTGCGCTATAAACATAATTCTATAAATCAAAGCTCCAAATAAAAATAAAATAACAATGACGCCAAAAACACCCAATTCTTCGCAGATCACTGACAAGATCATATCATTTTGAACCTCTGGAATGACCCCTAATTTTTGAGAACTATTTCCAAGTCCTTTCCCCCAAAATCCACCAGATCCTATCGCATACAACCCTTGAAGAACCTGAAATCCGCCGACCGCATTTTTATTTTCAGGATCAAGCCACGTGAGAACACGATTTAATCGAAAATTATCACTACTTTTTACTGTATATGACAAAATTGCCATTCCTACGATCCCTATAGCAATACAAATAATGAAGATCTTTATAAACGGTTTCATTTTAGGATGTGCAACGAACAGCAGTACACAAGATATCAAGAAAACAATAATTGCAGTACTTAAATTTTCCGTGAAAACACGTACCCCAACCGCAGCAATTCCTCCATACAGCAATATTTTTAGAACTCCATCTCTTGTATTTATCTTTTTCCCTATTCTACACAATTCACATGAAATCATAATAATAACAGCAATTTTTGTAATTTCAGACGGCTGAAGTGTCATGTTACCAGGAAGCTGAATCCATCTTCTTGCCCCCATACTTTCATGTCCAAGGGGTGTCTGTACCAAAAGCATCAAAAACATAGACGCCCAAAATATCTCGTTTGCAAAAGCACCATATATATGATAGTCAATACAAGATACTCCCCACATCGCTAGCAAGGATAAAACTGTAAATATCATCTGTTTTGTGAAATAATGCATATCGTCATCATATTTCATATATCCACTGTATGAACTTGTACTGTAAAGCATCACAAGCCCGAAACAGCTAAGAAAAATAATAATCAATAATAATTCATAGTCGAAATATTTTGTTCGAGACTTTTTTTCCTTCTTTTTCTGCATAATTTCTCCTGATTCATTCATTTCTCAATAAAAACAGCATAGATACTGCTTATTGATTATATAAAATTTCGAAGTAAAAGTAAAGCGGTAACAGAGTTCACTTCCATTACCGCTTCTTCCTTTGCCTTTATTCTGATTTTTTTCCTAATGTCACTTCATAGGTTTTTTCTTTGTATTTCCCTGCACTTTCTGGTGTTTTAACTGTAATTTTTACTTTCTCACCTACCGCGTGGTATTTTAATTCTTCTTGTAAGGTAGCCATACTATCAATTGTAGAAGCATTTAATTTAACAATCACTTCTCCTTCTTTCATACCAGCTTCCTTTGCTCCACTTTTATCCTGTATTTCTTTGATAAATACTCCATATGGCATATTAAAAAGTTCTGCGTATTCATCTGTTACATTCACACCAGATATTCCAATATATCCTCGTTCTTCTTCTGATAATTTAGTTTTTGTTTCCTGATTCATAAGGTCTTTGATCAATTCTGACACATCACTAATTGGAATCGCATATCCCACACCTTCTACCGATGATCCTTCCAATTTAGAAGAATTAATTCCAATCACTTGACCTGCCGCATTTACAAGTGGACCTCCACTATTTCCATGGTTAATTGCTGCACTTGTCTGTAATAGTTTTACACTACTTTTAACGGTCTGTCCTGTTGCCGGATCCTGTGTACTAATTTCACGCTCTTTCGCACTAATCACTCCTGTTGTTACAGACTGTCCATGCCCAAAAGCATTTCCGATTGCTATGGCTGGTTCCCCTATTTTTAATTTTGATGAATCTCCTAATGTAGCAACTGCTATTGCATCTTTTGTATCTTGTTCTAGTTCATTTAAAGGAACAGCAATCACTGCAATGTCATGTGGTACATCTGTACCTTTGATATTAGCCGACACACTTTTATTATCTGCAAAAGTAACTGTTAATTTTTCGCTTCCCGTAACAACATGATTATTGGTAACAATCAGAAGCTCATTATCATTTTGTGCCACAATAATTCCAGTCCCTGCACTCTCTGCTTCTTGCTCATAAGTTCCAAAAAAGAAATCTTTTACCTGTTGCACACTTAAATTTGTGATAGATACAACCGATGGCATTACATTCTCTACAATTCCTGATACATCTGAAGTGACCGCCTTTACTGACTTCGACAAAGAAGTATTTTCAGCTTTGTCTGTCGTCTTTAGCGTAGAGCTACCATTGATCCCTAACAATTTACCACCGAGTGTATTAGATAAAAGAAACGTAGCACTTGAAACAATTCCAAACACAACTGCCATTCCTATGATAATAAGAATTTTAGGAACTTTTTTATGTTTTTTAGGTTTTGGATCATGATCATAGTAACTGTAATCTGAACCATTTGATTGAGACTCATTAGAATCGTAATAATTATATTGATTTTCCATAGAATTACCTTCCCTTGTTTTATTTATACAGAAATAATAGTGCGTTTTTGTGAAAGAAATGTGTAAATCTGGTAAATAATCTTTGAATCCTATCTGTAACAAAAGGATATTACCCCCTGGCAATACCCTTTCATTTTTTGATGCACTATAGTTCAATAAAATCAATCATGAATTCATCTTCATCATCATTTTCTACTGAATCGTCTTCAAATTCTTCTTCGTCATAGTAGTCATCAAACTCCATCTCATAGTCAGATGACTCTTCTTCGTCGTATAATGAATCCTCATATTCATCCTCATAATCAGCTTCTTCCACATAGTCGTTATGACGACTTCTAGTCTCTTCAAAATCTTCGTCTTCGTAATAAAGGTCTTCTGCCGGTTTTCTTTTTGAAAGTTTAACAGCTAAGAGAATAATCGTGATAATACAAATCAGAAACAGTGCAGCAACAATGCAAATTACTTGCAAAATGTGATTTGAAGTATACTGCGCAGCTTTATTTAAAATTCCATTGCTTTTCTTTTCTGTTTTAACACTTAAATCATCATTACAACGCTGATATGTGCCTTCAATTGCATCATATTGATAATAACCTGGTTTCCCTTCTGCGTTTAATGCATAAATCAAATAGTAATCCTGATCTTCTACATTATTCCAAATTGAAAATTCAATACCATTTAAAGTCATCGTTGTACTTTGATATTTTTTAGGAAGTGACGCTTTTGTATCTGGTTCAAGTATCATAATATATTTATCCATGGAAACATCTACAACAACTGTCTTTTTTAATGTTGATTCCAAGTCATTGGAAAGGAAAAAGTTAGTGTCTCCACTTTTGCTTTTTAAAGAATACAAGTATACTCCGCTTTCTTTGTTATACAATGCTTTTACTGTTTTTCCTTCGATCTGACCATCTGCCTCTTCAAACCCTGTTGGAATTTCCTTTTCTGAAAAAGTACTGTTAACTATATAACTTTCACCATCTACAGTTACCTCAATATTATCTTGACCTTTTTCTTCTTCTTTTTGTTTTTCTTCGACTGGACCACCCTTTCCAACAGTGATTGTAGAATCCCAAGGTGTAAGCTCTACATTTGTCCCTTCTACATTCGTTGCAGTATAGTCAGAAACAGTAAGTTTTGTTGTTCCTTCTTTTAATGTTGTAAATGTAAGTACAAATGTAACATCACTTGCACCTTCTCCTAAATCTGCTGTTAAATCAATTTTACCATCATTATCTACCGCATTTGTGCCTTGCTCAAATTTTAAGACTTGTGGATTATATTCCATGTTCAGCTTAATATTCCCTAACTGTGTTGTTGCTGAAAAAACACGGACTGTAACATCTACCTTCTCTCCAACTTCCGCTTCTGGATCTGTAAAAGAAATATCTCCTTCTGCAGCGTAAGCTGATACTCCATACATTTGCAATGCCAACACTAGTGTAGCAATTATTATTCCCGCTTTCTTTATCAATGTTTTCATCTGAGACCTCTTTTCTTTCGCTTATATCTTTTTTATGAACGATACATCCCTGCATCAATCAATTCTCTGATCGCACGGACAACTGTTTCTTTATCCTCTTTATAGGTTACCCCAAACCATTTATCAACAGATGTTAAGACTTTGACAGAAATTTCATCTCTGCTTAACAAATCTCCTATGATTGTTGGTAGAAGATACTCTGATTTTTTGTCCTCTGTTCCAAGTTTCGCTAAGAATTCATCAAATCCTTTCTCTAGCACATTTATGAACTGGGGATAAAGTCCCCACATATTCATTGACACGATAGAATCTAAATCTAACGTTTCCACTGTCCCATCTTCGTTCTTTATCACAGCATGATTCTTTTCTTTTTCAATATTCTTTGTTTCAACAATGTCAGAAAGCATTCCCTGATCATTTACTTTACAGATACCTCTTGTAACAGCACCATTGTCACTGAGTGTATTTTTAAGAATAAAACTTACCATACAAATTTCATTGCAATTGGAATGTTCAGTATCCGTAAGGTATTTAAAACTTTCTCTATAAGCTTCTTTTCCATAATAGTCATCTGCGTTAATCACAAGAAATGGAGCGTCAATCACATCTTTGCAACTTAAAATCGCTTGTCCTGTTCCCCATGGTTTTGATCGATCACAAAATTTATCTTTATACTGACTTGGAAGATCTTCCACCTCTTGGTATGCATATGCAACTTCTATCATCTTTGAAATTCGATTTCCAATAATCTCTTTAAAGTCCTTTTCAAGACTTTTTCTAATTACAAAAACAACCTTATCAAATCCTGCTTCCATTGCATCATAGATAGAATAATCCATGATAATCTCACCATTTGGCCCAACTGGCTCCAGTTGCTTGATTCCTCCACCAAATCTGCTTCCGATGCCTGCTGCCATGATCACAAGTGTTGCCTTACTCATCTTCTGTCTCCTTTCAAATTTCTAATCTATATTATTCGCCCAAGCCATCTTCTACAATGCGTACCATTTCTTTTAACGCAATTTCTTCATCTTCGCCTTCACACACAATGTGGATAACGTCTCCACTTTTTATACAAGATCCTAGTACGCTCAATACACTTTTTGCATTTGCTATAATGGTATCATTCTTATTTGTCTTTTCAACTGTTATTTTACATGCATATTGCATAGCCGTCTTACAAAACAACCCTGCTGGTCTTAAATGAAGTCCTGTTGGATTTTTTATGACCACTTCTTTGCTAACCATATTCGTGCCTCTTTTCTAACATTATTTTTTCTATGAAGGTTCTGCAGGTATTTCTTTTTTCTCTGCTATCACAACTTTCACTTTTGGTTGCTCAACTAATGTAACACCAGATGCCTTTCCGAGATCTACATTAACTGCGACTTCATAGGTTCCTGGTTTCGTACAGTTTTTCAGATCAATAGAAACAGCATTCACAATGTTAATCGCATCCAAATGTTCTTGCATCCCTCTAAACTGCAGACCAATATCCGATGCGGATTCAAACGTTGCAGTCAGTCCATCTTGTAGATTTTTAATCTGTATAGACTCTGGCTGATATTCAATCGTTCTCAATCCTTCCTGTTCTATAAAGATAGTAACAACTGCACTACTTATTGTTTTATCCATAAGGCGAACCCCTTCTGGGAGAAAAGATGAAATATTAATTGCCTTTTCCGTTTTTTCTGTTAACCCTGTAATATCAAGTTCCGATCCAGGTATCACAATCTCTGAAATGCTGTCCAATACTTCCTTTGTTCCACAAACCTGGATTTTTTCAGGTTCATACGTGATTTTACTTACCGCATATCCTTCCTCTGGCTGGCTGTCTAATTCGAATCGAACGCCTACACTTTTTGTATTTAAAATACTTACATTAACCGTAATTCCATCTTCCCCAACATTATCTGCAAGTTGACTTCGATCGATAGGATTTCCATGACTATCATAGTATACCAATTCTGCCGGAATCTCATCACTTTTCGACATACCTGAAACATCTACTTTTGCCACAACCATATCAATATTTTCAATCAATGATTCTGCTCCTTTTGCTTCCACTTTTTCTGGATTAGCAACTAAACTATCTTGATCAATGACATAACCATCCCTTGGGGTGCCAATTGTCATCACTGTTAATGGAAATACTTTCTTTTTACGTTCTTCAATCTTCACATGTAGATTACCTGGAAGTGCTTCTGCCGTATAATGCCCTTCGTATCCTGGTATAGAAATCTTAATTGGTACAAGCGAATTTAACTGCATCTCTTGCATATCTGCTATTGCACTAATTTTGTCTGCTGTAATCTTAGAAAGATCTTTTCTCTTTGCCTTCACAATTACAGTAACTGTCTGCGTGTCATCTACAACTTTATATATCTTTCCTTGTTGCGTTACGATTTCTGGATTTTGCACCGAAACTGGTATTCCCCGAAAAGTCGCAACCTCTACTGGTTCATCAATATTTACAACGACAACCCATAAAAAGAATGCAATAATAAGTGCGGAAATTTTCAAGCCCAAATTCGCAGTCAAACTATACTTCTTCATTCTGACCCCTTCCTTTCCGAAATGCAAATCTTTTTTTATCTGTCTTTTTTTGCTGAATATAAGTCAACTCTTCTCGTAACTTCTCTGGAGTAATTCCTCGCGTAAGTGCTCCCCCTTTTGCAATAGAAACCTGCCCAGTTTCTTCTGAAACCGCAATCACAAGTGCATCACACACCTCGCTCATCCCTAACGCTGCACGATGTCTTGTACCTAGTTCTTTGCTAATCTGCATATTATCTGATAATGGAAGATAACAAGTTGCAGATGTAATCCTGTCTCCACGGACAATGACCGCTCCATCGTGAAGCGGTGTATTGTGTTCAAAGATGTTAAGAAGCACTTGAGATGAAACTTTACAGTCCAGAGAAATTCCTGTCATTTCATACTCTGTAAGGTGAATAGCCTGCTCAACAACAATCAGTGCACCTGTACAGACTCTACCCATATCAAAACACGCCTTCACAATGCTATCAATTGTCTCATCAGAAAATCTTTGATTCTCCTTATTTCGATCAAAAGGATTAATGTTACTTAGTATATTTTTTTCACCTAATTTTTCAAGCGCACGCCGAAGTTCAGGCTGAAACACAACAATAGTGGCAATTGCAAGAACATTGATTGATTTACTTGCAATAAACAAAATTGTATGCATTCGAAAAATCGATGCAACAAGGATAAATACTCCCAATACAATCAAACCTTTTAATAGCATCCAGGCTTTCGTATTTTTGATCCAAAGCATAATTTCATATACAATTATTGCAACAATTAGAATTTCAATAATATCTGTAAAATGTATGGTCGGAATATATTTGTCTGTAATATAATCTTCAAAAAACATTTGCATCCATTGTTTCATTCTGCCACCTCCAGTCTCTGTCTTTTCTGTGCTCTATTCTTCTATATTGTCTTCTAATAGTTTACTAACCTCGTCCGCTTCTATCACCATGGTAGCCTTTTCCTCAAGATTCTTTTCTTCTAAAGAATCAACTATATCTTCCTCATCTTCTTCAACTTCTTTACGTTCATTAATGTGTTTCACACTTACTTTAGGAACAGCAACCCCTAATTTAGGAATTGCTTTCACATAGTAGTAATATTCATCATCTTCAAATTGGAGAGTTTCCGTTTGTGCATAATCAACTGCAAAGAAAATGATTTCCAATAACAGGCCTACTAAAATTGCCGCAATCCCACCTAACACCATTGATATATAAGGAATTTTTGTATTCAATCCAATATTTCCTGCCGTACCTATAATGACGGCTGTGGCTGCTCCAAAAGCAGAGGCCAACTTCCAAGAATGAGCAACCGAGCTTCTGTGAATCGCATAAACAACTACTAAGCTGATTCCCATAGCTGTGACCATTACCCACATCTCTTTATTTGTCATTATTTGATGCAGATAAATCATGATGCTTTCGATAATTTCATGTCCCTCTCCCCCTTTGTAAGTGGATGCATTCATTTTTATAAAATTAAGCATATAAAAAATAATGGTTCCAAAAACAACTGGTATCACTCCTATCGGGAGTCCCATAAGTCCAAATGCAACCGGTATTACAAAAGGCACTTTTAATGCAAACCCAATTGGAGTCAGCAAAACCAACCAACTCATATTCGGTGTAAAACGAAAATAAAAAATGTACATAAGCATAAAAATTGCAAACGTAACCGCCATCAAAGGAAGAGATAATGCGTATAAATGAATCAAAATGAGAATGGATGCACATAGAACCATAATCGTTAATGGTAAAAATGTGCATACTGCTGCAAGTGCAATCGTATATGGCATTGTAGCATACTGTTTTATAAATCCAACGTTAGTATTGATAAACCCAAACACAAACAATCCCACTATAAATTGCATTGCCCACATAATGATCTTGGAATGTTTTGCATAGATATTTTGAAGTTGTTCTTTCCAAACAAGTATCGTACTCATATTCTATCTCTTCTCCTTCATATAAATCTTTCTCAAAAGGGACAATTCTTTATAATATTTCTTTACACGGCGATGTGCACCATCATATTTGTTTTTAAAAAAACTAGACGAGTATACACAATATGTAACAAGAACAAAAATATAAACAACTAAAATTATGGCACAGCTATTAAATAGTTTTTTTAATGTCAAATCATGCACAAAAAAATCTGGCATTAAAAAAAATAAAAGCCCTAAAATAGTAGCAAATCCTACAGTGACCCAAATCGCAGTGATCCATGTATTTAAACTTGCATAATCTTTTTTGTAGTACTCGACAATTTTTAAATCTTCTTTTGCTTTTGTATTCTCATATTTTGCTAATTTTGTCATTAATTTAATTCGTTCTTTATCGATCATATCTATCACCTCAAAGCTTCTATACCTATAAATATACTTAAGCATTGTTTTCAGTATAACATATCCTTATCTTTTTTGTCCAATGCTTATCGTCAAAAAATATACCCTGCCTGCCCCATTTTCCTTCAATAGTTTTGCTATTGTATGAATGGTACTTCCTGTTGTATAGATATCATCTATGATCAAAATTCTTTGCACAGGTTTATAATCCTGCGAAAGTTCAAAAGCTCCCTTCAGATTTTCTACTCTTTTGATGCGATCTAAATTTTTCTGAGGCGCTGTATTTTGTATCCTTCTAACCGCTTTTTTATTCACAGGTAGTTGAAGAAGTTTTCCGAGTTCATCTGCAACTATTTCCGCCTGGTTGAATCCTCTTTTTTTGCGTCTTTTCTTATGAATCGGAACTGGAATAATTTCCTGTATATTCCATCTTTTTATTTGTCCTCCATAGACATCAGCCATTTCTCTGGCAAATATTTTCCCATAATTTCTTTTATTTTTATACTTAAATTGGTAAATTGCTTTTGCCACTGTTCCTTTGTGCACCCAAACACTTTTTCCCTGATCAAACGCCAGATGATGTTTTTCGCAATCATGACAGTATTCCATTTCTGCTTCTGGCACTGGCTTTCCGCATTTCATGCAACACGGCTCTTGCACATATGTAATGGTTTCTTTGCATGGTGAGCAGATCCCTTGTGGTTCAATCTTCCCGCAAAACGGACATACCGGCGGGTAAAGAAGATCTAAAATTCTTGTATACGCTCTGCAAGACTTGTATAACGGTTTTGTTCGTTTTTGTTTTGTATCATCTCTTGAAATGTAGTTTCACTCCCTATAATCGTAAGACATTTTTTCGCTCTGGTAACTGCTGTGTACAACAAGTTTCGGTTGTACAGCATTTTAGGTCCTGGTAACAACGGAATCAATACAGCTGGATATTCGCTTCCTTGTGATTTATGAACTGTAATCGCATAAGCAAGTTCTAATTCATCCAAAAGATCCTGGGTGTATTTCACTTTTCTCCCTTCATCAAACTCCACTTCTACCGTGTCATCGTAACGATGAATTGCTGTGATTATTCCGGTATCCCCATTAAAAACGCCTTTCCCGGCATCTACTGTCAAGCCAAACCTTGTACAAACCTCCCACTCCAATTGATAGTTGTTTTTGATCTGCATAACTTTGTCTCCAACACGGAAAATTTTGTCTCCAACTTCTTTTTCTAGTTTTCCTTTTTCTGGAGGATTTAAGTATTGCTGCAAAACAACATTTAGCCGATCCACCCCTAAAAGTCCTTTTCTTGTAGGCGTCATAACTTGTATGTCCATGGGAGTCGCATTTACATATTTGGGAAGATTTTTTCGAATCAGCATAATCATGACCCCGATAATCACATTTGCATCGTCTCGTTTTAAAAAAAAGAAGTCCTTACTTTTATTATTCAAAACAACAGGCTGGCCTGCATTGATTTTATGCGCGTTTACTACAATATCACTTTCTCCGGCCTGTCGAAAAATTTTAGT
>JARHYE010000015.1 GCA_029258605.1 Ruminococcus sp. | reverse complement strand
TGTTTAATTATCAAGGTTCTTTGTTTGTTTCTGTTCTCAACAGCAACTCATTTAATATATCATATCGAGTTTTGTTTGTCAAGAACTTTTTAAATTTTTCTTTGTTATGATTTTTCATCTTTTCTCTGACAGCCGATTGCTTCCGCATCCTGTAGTGATAATTTTTGATGTGTCGTTCACAACAGAACCTATCTTACCACGTCATTTTTAAATTGTCAATAATTTTCTTGTTTTTTATTTTATTTATACAATTTAAACAATTTACCTATCATGAATCGTTCTTTTCTATCTATATTGAATACATTCCCATTGAACCCTATAAAATTCTCTTCCTTTCTTTACTTTCTATATGAATTATGCTACTCTATTTTTCGTGAGGAAAAGAAAGCCATGAAAAATTTATTAATACGTTTTAACTATATATCATTTCAATTTAAACAGGACAGATAAGTTTATTATCTGTCCTGTTCGCTTTATTCCTTTACTATATTACAAAACTATAAATTTTACTTTCTTATCTGAAAGGAGCTTCTATGAATGAATCAAAATTAAAAACCTTATTTTTTGTTTTACTCGGAAACACCATCAATGCTTTAGCCATTACAATGTTTGTTGTTCCTTCTGGAATGATTACTGGTGGTACTCCTGGACTTGCTTTATCTTTTAATCACTACTTTCATATTCCTATTTCCATTTTTGTCCTTATCTTCAATGTTTCGATGTTCATTTTAGGGGTAATTATTTTAGGAATGCGTTTCGCAATGACAACTTTAGTCAGCACCTTCTTTTATCCAATCATACTTGGTGTTTTTGAAAATATCCCTGCCCTCTCTCATGTTACAGATGACAAAATGCTCTGTACCATATGCGGAGGTATTATGATTGGGTTTTCTATCGGACTCGTAATCCGATCCGGAGCATCTACTGGTGGCATGGATATTCCTCCTCTTATTTTAAACAAAAAATTTGGACTTCCTGTATCTAAAACTTTATATTTGTTTGACTCAATCATTTTACTTATGCAAATGTTTTTCTCAAACATCGAAAATGTGATTTATGGAATCGTTCTTGTTATGACATATTCTATTATTTTAGATAAAGTGCTTCTTATGGGAACTACCCAGACACAAGTTAAAATTATTAGTCAACAGTACGAAAAAATCAACCATGCTATTCAAAGTGAATTAGATCGTGGTTCTACCTTAATTCGTGCTAACACTGGTTATCTCGGGATTGATCAACCTGTTATTTTATCCGTGATTTCGAATCGTGAACTTAACAAATTAAATTTTCTTGTAATGAACATTGATCCTGAAGCTTTCATTGTCATCAATCATGTAAATGAGGTTCGAGGACGTGGTTTCACAATGCAAAAAGCAAAAAAAGAAAAAAATAAGGTGGCTGTATAACAGTCATCTTATTTTTTCACCCTTACAAAAGATTCATCACATCGTTAATAGTTTTTACACCATATATTTTAATTCCTTTTATTCCTTTTACCATATCCATAGAAACCTGTGGAATAATGCATGATTCAAACCCTAATTTTTTTGCTTCTGAAACACGCTGTTCTGGCATACTTACCGCTCGAATTTCTCCACTTAATCCAACCTCTCCAAATACAACCGTTTTCTCATCAACCGCACGATTCTTGTAACTTGAAATAATAGCAACTACAATTCCAAGATCTATGGCGGGTTCATTCATTTTAATTCCCCCTGCAATATTAACGTAAGCATCATACTCCGAAAGTGGAAGTCCTATTCTTTTTTCCAATACCGCCATAAGTAGATTCACTCGATTATAATCCGTACCCGCTGCCGTTCTCCTTGGCATACCAAATCCGCTTTTACACACAAGTGCTTGTATTTCAATCAGTATAGGTCTGGTTCCTTCTATAGAACAAGCCACAACAGATCCTGATGCATTCTCTGGTTTCCCACTCAACATATATTCTGATGGGTTTTCCACTTCTGCAAGTCCTGTTTGCCGCATTTCAAACACGCCAATCTCGTTTGTTGAACCAAATCGATTTTTTACTCCTCTTAAAAGTCGGTATGATGCATGTCGATCCCCCTCAAAATAAAGCACTGTATCTACCATATGTTCCAACACTCTTGGACCAGCCACAGTTCCTTCTTTTGTAACGTGTCCCACAATAAAGATTGATATTCCCAATCCTTTGGCTAGTTGCATAAACACATTTGTTGATTCACGAACTTGAGAGACACTTCCGGGTGCAGAGGACACTTCCTCACTAAACATTGTTTGAATCGAATCTATTACCACAAAATTAGGACGTTGTTTTTCAATCACAGCACGAATAGTTTCTAAATTCGTTTCACAAAATAATTTTAGCTGATCGGTAAATGTTCCCATTCGATTTGCTCTTAGCTTAATCTGCGACAGAGATTCTTCTCCAGAAATATATAAAACCGTTTCTTTTCTAGATAAATTTTGACACACCTGTAAGAGAAGGGTAGATTTTCCAATTCCTGGATCTCCTCCTACAAGTATCAATGAACCAGGCACAATTCCTCCACCTAGCACACGGTCTAATTCTTGAATATCTGTTCGAATTCTTGCTTGATCGTCCGCTTCTACCTGTGACAACGAAACAATGTCTGCAACTCTTCGATTCGCCACTGTACTACTTTTTGTCACAGAAGCAGGTTCTTCTACAAACGTATTCCACTCTTTACAAGCTGGACATTGTCCCTGCCATTTTGCCGACTCATATCCACAATTTTGACAGTAATACACATTTTTTTTATTTTTTGCCATAGTTATCCCCATTCTCATAAGAACTATTCAACATAATCCTTATATGTCTGTCTTATATGAAAAAGAGACGGTTTCCGCTACCGCCTCTCCTATTACTTTTTATTGCTTGCGTATAAAGAGCATCCTAGCATTTTACAACTTCTACTACCACACAATCTTCTGATCCCAACTCTACGCTTACACTTAATTTCCCACTTAAATTTGTAGACATACGTCCCGCTGATACTCCATCAAGACGCACTTCATATTCTTTTTCCGGCTCAAGTTCTAATGTAAACTGCACATCTTCTGGTGCGGATACTTTAAATTCCACTTTTGTATCTGTTACCTTAAAGTTCTCCACCGCACTACCTGGAACAGACTCATATACAAACATACCATTCTTTTCTAATTTTGTAATTTCATGGAATGTCTTGACTTTATAAACATCACCATCAAATTCAAAATTATCAAGTTTTGTTTTTGAATTTAATGAATAATCTCCGAAGCTAAGTGTTCCATCTTCTTCTGCACGTAATAATTCTTTCACTGTTGCCATTATATGATCCTCCTAAGTATTTCAGATTATTTTATCCGAATTTAATGTGGTTTTATTATATAATACTTCCTGTTTATTTTCTACTGATTTATGTTCTTTGTGTAAAATTTAATTTCTTTTTTAGATATTCCAGCTTCGATCACATCTCCTTCTTTTACTTCTCCATTTAATATGGCCTCTGCCAGTTTATCTTCCAATTCTGTCTGAAGTGCTCTTCTTAGAGGTCTTGCTCCATATTTGGCATCTGTTCCTTTTTCTACAATATATTTTTTCGCAGAATCTCTCAATGTAAGTGTAATATCCATTTGCTCTTTCACACGTTTGGTAAATGTATTGCATAAAATCGTAACAATCTGCTTCATGTGTGTTGTGTTTAGCGCATGGAACACGATAATTTCATCAATTCTATTAAGAAATTCTGGTCGGAACGTTTGCTTCACTTCATCCATAACATTTTGCTTCATTCTTTTATAGTCATTAGCCGGTGTTTCTTTCGTTGAAAATCCAAGTTTTTTAGGGTCTACAATGGATTGTGCACCTGCGTTTGACGTCATAATAATAACGGTATTACAAAAATCTACTTTTCTTCCTTGAGAATCTGTAATATGACCATCATCTAACACTTGTAAAAGGATATTAAATACATCTGGATGTGCTTTTTCAATTTCATCAAACAGAAGAACCGAATACGGATGAGTACGTACTTGATCACTTAACTGACCACCTTCTTCGTGTCCTACATATCCAGGAGGAGATCCGATCATCTTAGAAACAGAATGCTTTTCCATATATTCTGACATATCTACACGAATCATAGCCTCTTCATTTCCAAACAATGCTTCCGCCAATGCTTTGGAAAGTTCTGTCTTTCCTACCCCAGTTGGACCAAGGAACAAGAAAGAACCAATTGGTCTTTTGGGATCTTTTAACCCAACTCTTCCCCGTTTCACTGCTCGTGCCACTGCACGAATGGCTTCTTCTTGCCCAACGACTCTTTTTTGCAAAATTTGTTCTAATTTCTTTAACCGTTCTGTCTCACTTTCCGCAAGCTTTTGAACTGGAATTTTGGTCCACGCAGAAACAACCTCAGCAATCTCATTTTCTTCAATCACAGGATGCTTTGACTCTGACCTTTTTTGAAATCTTTTTCGAAGCTCATTTTGCTTCTTTTCGACTGCTTGCTGCTCCTCATGGAGCATAGATGCTCTTTGATAATCATTTTCACTAATTGCTTCCTCTTTTTCATGCATCAGTTTTTTTAGCTCATTTTCTAATTTTTTAAGATTTTCCGGCGTCTTGTACCCTTTCATACTAGCTCTGGAACAAGCTTCATCTAAAACATCAATTGCTTTATCCGGCAAGTTTCTATCTGTAATATAACGCTTTGACATTTTTACTGCAGATAAAAGCGCTTCCTTCGTAATGTCTACTTTGTGATGTTTTTCGTATTTATCTACAATCCCTTCCAGTATTTTCACACACTGTTCTTCTGTAGGCTCTTCCACTGTAACTGGTTGAAATCTTCGTTCAAATGCAGCATCTTTTTCGATGTGTTTTCGATATTCGGAAATGGTCGTAGCTCCAATTAATTGAATCTCACCACGCGCAAGAGCTGGTTTTAAAATACTAGAAGCATCTATTGCTCCTTCTGCTCCTCCAGCTCCAATAATCGTATGAAGTTCATCTAAAAATAGAATCACATCTCCCTCTGCTTTTACTTCTTCAAGCAGTCCTTTCATTCGTTCTTCAAATTCACCACGATATTTTGATCCTGCAATCAGTAATGCCAAGTCTAAACTATATATTTTCTTTTCCTTCATGTTGGCTGGCACGACACCACTTGCGATTCTTTGAGCCAATCCTTCTATAATTGCAGTTTTTCCAACTCCAGGCTCTCCAACAAGACAAGGATTGTTTTTGGTACGTCTACTTAAAATCTGCATCAAGCGAAAGATTTCTTCCTCTCTTCCTACAACGGGATCCATCTGTCCTAGTCTTGCCTGTTCTGTAAGATCCGTACAATATTGCTCCAAAGACCGCGCTCTACCATTGACACTTTCCTTGGCTGCTTCTTGGTATTCTTTTAAATCCATCCCGGATGCATTTACAATATCTGCAATCACTTTTTGCAAATTAATATTTAGCGTAATAAGCATTCTTGTTGCCACACAATCCACATCATGTATCATCGCAAGCAATAAATGTTCTGTGCCGATTGATTTTAGTTCTAACCGCTCTGCTTCAATTGCGCTATTTTCTAAAAGTGCAAGCAACCTTGGGCTTTGTTTTGGAGTTTCAATTAATCTTTCCTCTGGAGATGGTGCGACAAGCTCTTCCATCAACTTTTGTATCTGATCTTCCTCCACTCCATTTTCAGCAAGAACCTGTCCTGCAACCCCAGTATACTCTTTTCTAAGTGCCAGAAGAAGATGCTCCGTCCCTATGTAGGGGTGTTTCATTCTTTTTGCCATGGTTCCCGCATATTTTATAACGCGTTCTGCCTGTTTCGTATAATTATTCAGCATAGATTCCTCCTGATCATTGTATGATTTTTTATGCTCTTTAAATGTATTCATCAAATATCTCATCTACAAGACCATGTACCTCTTCTCTTGAAATACTCTTACAACATCCTGTAGCAAGCAATATTTTTAGCTTTTCTTTCATATCTTCCAAAGCTCTTATCTTATCAATATCTAACTGGATCACGGCGCCTTTTCTACGATCTAGTTGAATAAAGCCCTCTTGTTTCAATACCGTATACGCCTTATTAACTGTATGCATATTTACGCCAATCATATCCGCCATCTGACGAACAGATGGAAGCGATTCTCCTTCATGAAGCATAGAAGTCGCAATCCCCATAATAATCTGATTTCTAAGTTGTATGTAAATTGCCTCGTCACTGTTAAAGTCCACTTCTATCAACATATTATCACCCACCTTTATCTTTTGACTGTTATACTTATGTTAGCACATCTAGATTGTTTTTTTCAAGCGATTCCCTCATTATTTTAATCCGTTAAGCAGGTATTGGTAATCTGATTCAAATCGATCCAAAAGATCGTACATCCCATCATGAAGACTCCAATCAAATATTAACCCTCGTAAAAAACGGAGACAATACCGTGTTGTTTCATGGGTATCAATCCCTTTTTTTATATAGCCTTTTTGGGAACATTCTTCTAAAATACCATTTAATGTTTTGTAATAAAGTCTCTCTGGCCCAAATGCTGAAACGGACGTTTCTTCCATAATTAGTTTATAATATGTCTTAATCAAGATCCCTACTTCTTTAGCAACATACTCAATGTAACTTTTCAAGATCATATGTAAGTTTTCTTCTGGATTCTTCTGTTTACATTGCTCTTTGAAATCTTCATTGATCAACCGATCAATTTGATAATACGCTTCTATGGCAAGATCTTCTTTTGAATGAAAGTGGTGATAAAAAGATCCAATTGAAATTTTCGCATAGGAACAAATTTCCCGTATTGTAATCTTCTCATATTCTTTTTCCTTGGATAACTGAAGAATCGCATCTAACAAAGCTTCTTTTGTTGCCGCTGTACATTTATATTCTCGTTTTTCCATTCAAAATTCCTTCTTTTCATTTTGTTCCTATGTATTATACACATTTTCTTCTTGACCAACAAGATGAAAAATGATAGTATACTTTCGGAAATAGAACATTGTTCTAATTTAGGAGGAATATTATGAATAAAATAGCAATCATTACAGATACAAATAGTGGAATTTCTCAAGAAGAAGCATCTCATCTTGGTATTTCACTGGTTCCTATGCCTTTTATCATTGATGGATATACATATTATGAAAACATTGACCTTACGCAAAAAGAATTTTTCGACAAAATGGAGCGTGGATGTGACATTACAACTTCACAGCCATCCTTAGGTTCTCTGATCGAACTTTGGGATGAACTTCTTAAAACACACGAAACAATTCTTCATATTCCAATGACTTCTTCTCTAAGCGGATCTTTTGCAAGCGCATATATGCTTGCAAAAGAATATAATAACCGTGTAATCGTAGTTGATAATTTACGAATTACTGTCACTCTACGCCAATCTGTCCTAGATGCTTTAAAGTTAAGAAGTCTCGGATTTTCAGCTATAGAAATCAAAGAAAAACTGGAGTTTTGTTCTGGAGAGGCAAATATTTATCTTTCTTTAGATACTCTTTCCTATTTAAAAAAAGGCGGGCGTATCACCCCTGCTGTAGCTGCAATCGGCTCTCTTCTTCACGTGAAACCAGTTCTTAGCTATAAAAATGGCATCCTTGCGCCTTATAAAAAGACCCGCGGACAAAAAACTGCCTGGAAAGAAATGTTAAAAGCAGTTGAATGTGACTTGGAACATCACTTTAAAGGAAAAGATGTATCTATATGTACCGCTTACTCCGGTTCTAAAGAGCAAGGCGAAAACTGGCTGAAAACGGTGCAAGACCACTTTCCTGATTTTAAAATTTTTCACACCAAACTGTCCTTAAGCATTGCGACCCACACTGGACCAGGTGTATATGGAATCAGCTGTTGTTCTAAATTCTAAAAATAAGAGGAAATATATTGGAATCTCTCTTCCATGTATATTTCCTCTTTTTTTATTTTTTCATCTTCGGCTCAAAAATAAAGGATGCAATGTATCCAAATACTAACGCAGCACTAATTCCTACTGCACTGGCTGTAAACCCACCCATAAAAATTCCTAAAAAACCATTTTTATCAACTGCTTTTTTGACTCCTTTCCATAATACGTTTCCAAATCCTAACAAAGGAACGCTTGCTCCTGCTCCGGCAAATTCTAAAATCGGTTCATATAAATTACAAAAACCGAGGACTGCTCCTGTACAAACCAATAAAACCATTACTCTTCCTGGCATTAATTTTGTTCGGTCCAACAAAAGCTGAACAATCGCACATATAAGTCCCCCTATTAAAAACGCTTTTACATACTCCATTTTTCTCTCCTTTTCCTCCATCGTTTCTTAGCAATGTTCTAAAACAATTCCATGTGCAATTCCCGGAACACTTGCGCCTTCGTTATAACTTACCGTAGACATCAATGCACCTGTCGGAACAAATAAAATTCTTTTCCATTCCCCTTTTTGAATCTTCGGTAAAATATAACCAGCAAGTGTTACTGCTGCACATCCACATCCACTGCCACCAGCATTTGTATCTTGTTGTTTCTGATCGAAAATCATCATTCCACAATCCTTGTGTTTTTCTTGGATATCAATCCCCTTTTTTGCAAGCAAATCAATTAATATTCTGTGACCTATATATCCCAAATCTCCTGTTATGATAAAATCATAGTCTGCTACACTTCTTCCGAAGTCTTTTAAATTCCAATAAATGGTATCTGCAGCTGCTGGTGCCATACAGGCCCCCATATTTTGAGAGTCTTTTAAACCATAATCCACAATTTTCCCAACTGTAACTCCACTGATTTTTACATGACTTTTCTTTTTCCCCACGATAAATGCCCCACTTCCTGTCACCGTCCATTGAGATGCTAATGGGCGTTGATTCGCATATCCTAAAGGAAATCGAAATTCTTTTTCTGCACTTCCAAAATGACTAGAAGTAACTGCAAGCATACATTCTCCGTATCCTGCTGCCACGCTCATTGCACTTAATGCAAGTGCCTCTCCTGAGGTCGAACAAGCTCCATATAGTCCAAACATAGGGATCTGAAGTGCTTCCACTCCTAGCGAAGTAGCAATTCCTTGTCGAAGAAGATCTCCTCCAAACAAATACCTGATATCCTCTGGCACCAAATTTGCTTTTGAAAGTGCAAGAACACATGCTTCTTTTTGCATATTACTTTCTGCCTCTTCCCATGTATCAGCTCCAAATAAATCATCTGTATTGGTTTTATCAAACCATTTCGATAAAGGTCCCTGCGATTCTTTACTTCCTACAATACATCCACTGCTTACAATATAAGGTGAATTTTCAAAGCAAATACTTTGACTTCCTTTTGCAAGTTCCATGTTTTCTCCTCTTTCTTTTCAACTTATATTCCTTATCTGTCAAATAGTATGTACTGTTTTTTAATTTTTATTCAAAAAATCCCTGACAAAAATGGATAAAACCCATTTTCATCAGGGACAATTTCTTCTTCCGTTCTTCTTTTAAATTTCTTCATTCAAGAATCTTTCTACGATTCTTGCAGCATCTTTTACGCACTTTGCACAACCTTCTGTCTTATTTCCCCGTTTTTCCTTTAATAGTTCTCGGCAATACAGGGAACAATGTTCTTCTTTAAATAACTCTGCAGATTTTCTTATTTTTCCATAGGTATCTTTTCTTGTCGCTTTCAGATCATCTGTTCCACTGTTACTATTCGCATAACTAATTGTCATAAACATCCCTGTAACAGCTCCACATGTATCTCCAAGTGCACCCATACCCGAACCAAATCCTTCCGCTATTTTGAATGCATCTTCTTCTTTCAATCCCAGTTCTTCACAAAATGTACAAAACACTGCCTGAGAGCAATTATATCCTTCGATGTATTTATTCGCAGCGTGTTCACTTTTTATTCCCATTTTTTTACCTCTATCTTATTTTTAATTGAAAACTATTCTTTTTTATAATGTTTCTGTTGCTTCTTCTCTTGATCTTCGAATCGTATGCTGCAAAGCTGGGCTTGCCTCTTTTGCTGGATAACCAATTGGGAAAATTGCAATTAAGTCATAGCTTTCCATTTGAGGATACAATTCTTTTAACTTTGGTGCATTAAAATGACCAACCCAAGTTGTTCCAAGTCCTAAATCCTGTACTTCTAACATAATCTGGGTTCCCACAATGGATCCATCAACATCTGCAAAATTTCTTTGATCGTACTTTCTTGTCCATGCATCTTCTTCTTTGCATCCTAGCACAAGAAACTGATCTGCATCAAAATGAAATCTTGTTATATTTTTTATATTTTCTTTTGCTTCTTCCGATTCCATGATCCATAATTTATATGGCTGTTTATTGACTGCCGTAGGTGCGCTTAATGCTGCATCAATAATCTGATCCATCTTCTCTTTTTCTACCTTTTGACGAGAAAAATCTCTACATGAATAACGTTCTTTTGCTAATTGTAAAAATTCCATTTTCTTCTCCTATACAAATTTATCTTTCTTATTTGTAGATTTTCCTACAGAAATAAGGAGCCCTAAAGCTATCGTAGATATGGCAACTATTCCAATATATACAATTGGGCTTTGTCCGCTTAACGGCATTTTCGAAAGTTCTTCTGCTCGTTCTTGTTCTTTTGTCTTTTTCTCTGGATTTTGCTTAGTCTCTTCTTTTACAGAAGTAGTTGTTGACATCGTATCTTTGGCCATTACACTTCTCATTTCAAACGAAACACTCAAGGTAAACACCAAAAGTACACAGAGCATTATTTTTCTAATTTTTTTCAACTCTATCTCTCCTTTGTCTCCATCCTAAGAACTATTTTATTTTCCCCATTTTTCCTGTAACCATGTTTCTGTTGTCTGGCACACTTCTTTTAAGCTTCCATCATCAAATGGGGAACGAAGACCAACTGATTTTACAAGATCGACAAACGTTTCCATTCCACCTTGACGTACAAATTTCAAATAAGTTTTCCATGCCTCATCCCAATTTTTTAGAGAAAGAGACCATATTTGAAGCGCAATGATCTGCGCAAGGCAATAATCAATATAATAAAATGGATATTGATAAATATGAAGCTGACGCTGCCATCCAGCTCCACGACCGTAAAATGGCATTCCTTCATGATCCACATATGGACGATAGATTTTTTCAAGACGTGCCCACGCCTGATTTCTTTCCTCCGGCGTCCAATCTGGATTTTCATATACCAAATGTTGGAAATGATCCACTTCACAACCATAAGGCAAAAATGTCACTGAATCTTCTGCGTGATATAATTCATACT
>JARHYE010000059.1 GCA_029258605.1 Ruminococcus sp. | reverse complement strand
AAAACATTCATAAAATAATTTTACATGCAAAAAAACGAATCATTGAATTCACTGGACAGTTAAAAGATATTGAGCAGCAATTGGATTCTCGTTTTTACAGATGTCACACGTCATATATTATTAATAGAGATAATGTTGCTGATGTAGATTTCAAAGAACTACTCATACATATGAATAATGGGGAGACTTGCCCTATTTCTGTTCGAAAAAAAAAGGAATTAAAAAACTACTACTCGAATGTAAGATGAGATATCCCCTAGTCTGCGAACTAGTATTCTGATAAAAAAGCCCCGAATACCACTGTATTCGAGGCATATTTTTATCCTACATCTTCCATCCTTCTGCCCGTCTTCTTATGTCTATAAATTTTTTATATGTTCCATTCTTTTCGATCAATTCTTCATGTGTTCCTTTTTCCTTAATTGTTTTGTCCTCAACAACTAAAATCTGGTCTGCATGTTCCACAGTAGCAAGTCTATGCGCTATAGTTATCAACGTTTTTCCTTTTGTAAGTTCTGATATTGCTGTTTGAATTAGATGTTCATTCTCAGGGTCTACACTCGCTGTAGCCTCATCCAGTATGACAATTGGTGCATCTTTAAGAATCGCCCTTGCTATAGATACTCTTTGCTTCTCTCCTCCAGAAAGTGTTCCTCCTCCTTCTCCTATTACCGTGTCATATCCATCTTTTAATGACATTATAAAGTCATGACAACATGCTTTTTTTGCTGCTTCTATCATTTCCTCTTCCGTTGCATCTGGTTTTCCAAAGCAAATATTATTTCTTATGGTGTCATGAAACAGATATACATTTTGAAACACCATGGATATATTTTCAAGAAGTTTATCACATTTCATCGTACTGATATCTGTTCCACCAATTGTTATTTTTCCTTTTTTTACATCGTAAAATCTTGCGAGAAGTCTGCATAGTGTTGTTTTGCCACTGCCTGATGGTCCTACGATTGCAGTTGTCGTTCCCTCTGGTATAGTAACATTTATATTTTCTAAAACACTTTGTTCTTCATATCCAAAATATACATGATCGAAAACAATATCATAAGAATCAAGTTTTTTTTCTTTCCCATCTTCATCAATAAACTTCGCTTGTTCTATTTTTTCTAATTTATCCATAGAAGCCTTTATCACCTGCAGTGTATGAGCAGAATTTTGTACAAGTTCTTGTTGTGAAAATATAACAAATGAAAAGATTGCCATCATAAGAAAGATTGATAACTCCATTGTTCCATGAATCGTCATGATTGCAGATACGAGTACAATTGCAGCCGAACCCATTTTACAAGAAATCTGATGCATTGCATTTACCCATGTGTACTCTTGTTCTATTTTTAAATTTATCTTTCTATGGTTTTTAAATGCATCTACAATTCCTTTGGTCGAAGCACCTTCCTGTCCATATGTTTTTACGACTGCCAAACCTCGCACAAATTCAAGTACTGCTCTTATAAGATCATCATTGGCATCCTGATGTGGCACTGAATTTTTCTCACTTCTAGCACTAAGTTTATATAAAAAAAATGTAGAGCATGCCTCTGCTATAAAAGCGACCAGTGCTATTTGTGGGCAAAAAAAGGCCATACAAAGTATCATTGCTGCGATGTGAATATAAGCCCCCACTACATTATTTGTCATGCTCATAGCATACATTTCAAAAAAAGATAAATCTGTTGTTACAGCCCCTATCAGTTTGCCGGTATCATTTTCATCAAAAAAACCTAATGATACTCTTTTTAAAATATCTCCAATATCAATTCTTTGCTCAGAAGTTTTTTCATAAGCAATACTTTCTTGATATATGGCTTTTAAATAGGAAAAGAGAAATCTTCCTAAAATAGCCACAATCATAAATCCTAGAGCAAACCAGGCATATTTTCTTGTAATCTGCACTTTACCACGACTATCTTTTATCATAAAATCAAGAAACAACGCTGCCCCCATGATAGGCATTGCAATAAATATACTCTGGATAAATGACCATAAAAAACCAAGATACATTCGTTTTTTATACTGACCCGTCCAATGTATAATTCGTCCAGTCATCTTAAACATTTAAGCCATCTCCTCTCGTCTTGATACTGCCTTCCAGTTTTTCGCTCCGACATGTGCTTCCCACATATTTTTATACAATTCGTTTTCTTTTAAAAGCTCTTCATGTGTTCCTACTGCATGTATCGCCCCATTTTTTAAAAGCACAATTTGATTCGCATTTTGTACCGTTGACAATCGATGTGCGATCACAAGAAGACTCTTTCCTTCTGTAAGCTTTGATATGGACTTTTGAATCTGTTCTTCATTTTCTGGATCTGTAAAAGCTGTTGCCTCATCTAATATTACAATTGGAGCATTCTTTAGAACCGCTCTTGCTATGGATATTCTCTGTCTTTCTCCACCGGATAACTTATTTCCTGCTTCTCCTGCTTGTGTATCCCAGCCTTTATCAAGTTTTTCTATAAAACTTTCACATTGTGCTGCCCTTGCTGCTCTAAGTACTTCTTCATCACTTGCATCCGGCTTTCCAATTCTTATATTCTCAAATAAAGAACAGTGAAATAAAAAATTATCTTGAGACACAAAACTAATTTGACTGGCAAGCTGTTTTAAAGGGATGTCTTTGATATCAACTCCACCAATTTTGATTTGTCCCTCTGTAACATCCCAGAACCTTGCTATCAATTTAGCAAGGGTGGATTTTCCACCTCCAGACGGTCCTATAAGGGCTACAAACTTTCCTTCCGGAATCTTAAAATCTACCCCGTGAAGGATTTCATTGCAACCTTTGTTGTATGCAAAATGAACATTTTTAAGTTCTACATCCCATCCTTTTAGTTTTGCAGGTTCCTTATTTTGTGGTAGTTCTTCCAGTTCAAGAATAGTTTGTATATCATTGGCAGCATATTGAACAAGCTTAAATTCGTTTACCATTACCGTAAACCAACTTACTGGCGCTACTATACTAAGTGATAATATGATAGAAAGTGTAAGTTCTGCTGGTGTAAGCGTTCCATTCACATACAAAATCACCCCCACAGGAAGTACGCCAAGAAGTGTGGTTGGAAGGATTGCCCCTCCAAGATTCATCAGGCCCCAGGTAGATTGAAACCATGCAAGTGTGTAATCTTTAAATTCACGAACTGCGTCAGAATATTTTTGGTAAGAAGAAGAGGACTGATTAAATGCTTTGATCACTTCTATTCCCTCTATGTATTCCACCATCACACTATTTACATAGTCCGAACTTTTCATGTAATCCTCATATTGGGTTCCAAAATTTTTCATCATGACTGCATAAACAGCTCCACCTACTACAACACAGATCATAGATGAAAGAGCAATCTTCCAATTTGTAGAAAAAAGATAAGTAATTACAAATACAGGAAGTACTATATTGGATATTCCTTCTGGAATCATATGAGCAAGCGGAAGTTCCATCGTTTCCACTTTATCTACTATAATGCTTTTCCACTCACCTGCTGTTTTATTCATTGTATTTCCAAGTGGCATACGCATCAATTTTTCTGTAAGTGCATTTCTTATTTCCTCTAAGATATGATAGGCTGCATGATGTGATGCCGATGTAGAAAAACTAAAAAAAATTCTCTGGGCTAAATAAGCGATTGCACTTACAAGCCCCCACATCACAACGGTTTCTATTGTCGCTTCTTCTGTAAAAAATAGATTTATAATTTGATACACAGCTATATATGGTACCACTCCAATTATTGCGCTTATACTTGCTAAAACCACAGACAGAATCAGTTTCTTCTTTGCAGAATGTGCAAAAGAAAAGACAATCGAAAAAGTCCCTTTTTTCTTCATAATTAACCTCCTAAGTAAAACTCACATAGCCTTTGTTTAGTCAATGTTTTTTCTATATTCGGAAGGAGTCATTCCCATTTTACTTTTAAACGCTGCTGAAAATTTTCCTGGGTTTTCATATCCCAATGCGTATGCAATATCTATAATCATCCGATCCGTATTGCAAAGCATTTCTGCAGCTGCATTCATACGATAAGTTTTCATGTAATCTGCCATCGTACATCCATATATTCCTTTAAAGCATTGTTTCATACTTGTAAGTGGAAATGAAAATCTTTGTGATAACTCTTCTAATGTATACCAAGTAGAAAGATCTTCCGTCTGCAATTTCACCATAGCCTTTACCTTATCAACTTGTGACTTATAATAATAATTACGCTCTTCTTGTGTGTCATTTATTTCAAGATTTTCCAAAAACAAAAGCAATTCCATAATCTTAATCTTCACATATGTTTTCCGCACCTTATCTGGCAAATCGTAAAGTTCTGCAAATATCCTGTCTATCTGCGCCCCTGCTCTTATCATAAAAAACTTGTCTTTTGGACAAAATTTTTCTTTTAGCTTGTTAAGATCAACCGAAAAATCATCCATCAGATGAATCACCCCATGATCTGTACAATTCATGTCAAATCCAATACTGATTCCATGATAATGACGAAGTGGAAAATAGAATTCACTGCAATGATTTTCCCGACAGTCTACTTGCAAATCCCCTGCCGATACATAGGTATAACTATTATAATCTGCTTTCCATTCAATCCGTCCTTCTCTACAGTGATCGATGCAAAATAGCTGAAAAGATGGTGAAAAACAGCTCTTCACCTGCTCCATATGAAAATCATTGTATATGACATTACACCCCGGAAATACAGGATACATCGTCATAATGCCTTCGCCTGTCTCATCTTTTAACTGAATGACAACACAGTTGTCATCCCTGCATAGAACTTTCATATTTTCTCCGTTATAATCTTTTTCCCAACCACTACTTGCCATTATGCTTCCTCCAGATGTCCGTCTTCTATTCTAATAATCCCGTCACAACAAGCATTGATGAATTCTGTATCATGGGTAACTATGATAATCGTTTTTCTCTGTTCTTGTAAGTATCGAATGCTTTTTGCCACTTCTCCCATATGTTTAAGATTAAGTCCACTTGTTGGCTCATCAAATATAAGAATTTCTCTTCCAGATGCAAGTGCACAGGCTATTGCTACTCTTTGCTTTTGCCCTCCTGACAGTGCCATTGGATGCTCCTCCTTATATTCCAATAAATCCATCAACATATGAATGCCTGTAATTTTTGATTCATTTTCATCCCTCCTTTTAGCAGTTAGTTTTATCTAACCCGAAATCTTAAAAAATAGCCATCACTTGAAAGCCACTTCTATTATAACAATCCTTCTTTTTTTCAACTACTCCATCTAGTTGATCCTGCTCTATTTGGACAGAATCCTCAATCTCTTGACAACATTTTAGGAGCCTTTGCACTAAATCATAGTGCAAAGCTCCTTTCCTATGTTGAACTCCCTTTAATGTCCCTTGTGTTTTTCTCGTCTTTTTTTCTGTTTTTGTTCAAATTTTTTGAGTGCATCTGCCTCTTTTTTCATATGATATTTGCTTTTCCGCATTTGTTTGTTCTGCTCTTGTTGCAATTTTAATGCTTGCTGTGCTTTTGTTCCGATCCCAGTCT
>JARHYE010000096.1 GCA_029258605.1 Ruminococcus sp. | reverse complement strand
CATTTCAAATGTAACAACTGGATTTGCCATGATCATTTCCTCTTTTCTTTCAAAATTCAATGTACTTATTGTAGCCGAAAACTTTCTTTTCGTCAATCTATCATCTTAGTCGTTCTGTACACTTTCTCTCCCTTTTTTTGGTTACTCGTGACATTGTTTCATTCCCCTTCTTCTACTATACTAGACATAGACAATAACGTATAAGATATTAGGAGGCACAACATGGCAAGTTTATCATTAAAAGGAATTCAAAAAGTTTATCCAAACGGATTTCATGCAGTAAAAGATTTTAATCTTGATATTGAAGATAAAGAATTCATCATTTTCGTAGGACCTTCTGGATGTGGTAAATCTACTACACTTCGTATGGTTGCTGGATTAGAGGATATCTCAGATGGTACTTTAGAAATCGACGGAAAAGTTATGAATGATGTAGAACCAAAAGACCGTGACATCGCTATGGTTTTCCAGAACTACGCTCTTTACCCACATATGACAGTTTACGATAACATGGCATTTGGATTAAAACTCCGTAAAGTCCCAAAAGCTGAGATCGATAAAAAAGTTCGTGAAGCTGCAAGAATTCTTGATCTTGAACAATTATTAGATCGTAAACCAAAAGCATTATCAGGTGGACAAAGACAGCGTGTTGCTATGGGACGTGCAATCGTTCGTAATCCTAAGGTATTCCTTATGGATGAGCCACTTTCTAACTTGGATGCAAAACTTCGTGTACAGATGCGTATCGAAATTTCTAAACTTCACAAAAACCTTGGTGCAACAATCATCTACGTTACACATGACCAGACAGAGGCTATGACACTTGGTACTAGAATCGTAGTTATGAAAGCCGGAGTTGTTCAGCAGGTAGACACACCTCAGAACCTCTACAACACACCATGCAATTTATTTGTTGCTGGATTCATCGGTTCACCACAGATGAACTTTATGGATGCAGTTGTAAACATCGAAGGAGACGAAGCAACTCTTACAGTTGGAGAGCATGTATTAAAAGTTCCTGCTTCTAAGAAACAGGCATTGATCGATGGTGGATACAATGGAAAAACAGTTGTTCTTGGTATCCGTCCAGAAGATGTACATGATTCACAGGCATTTATCGCAAATTCTCCTGACAGCGTAATCAACTCTACAATTAAAGTTTACGAATTACTTGGAGCAGAAGTATTCTTATACTTTGACGTAGAAGGTACACAGATGACAGCCCGCGTAAATCCACGCACATCATTAAGAGCCGGAGATCAGGCTGTATTTGCACTCGATATGGAAAAGATCCACTTATTCGACAAAGAAACTGAGTTGACGATTACAAACTAATCATTTAAAATTAAGACAAACAATAAAGAGGGGCTGTACTTACAAGTGCGGCCCTTTGATTCTTTTTATTAGATTGATAGGAGATTTTCGAATGGACTATACACCAGAACTTTCAAAAGCATTGGATGAATTAAAGCAGCTGACTGGTCTGACTTTTCATATTCAGGCAGACACTTTAGAAGATCAGTCTTACGCATTTGATCAAATTCATCACCTTACCCTTGCATACAAAGAAAAATATAACAAAAATCATTTTCTTAAAAATTTGTTGTCTGGTCAGATTAGTTCTTCTGATCTTAGCAAACTATCCAAACGCTTTCACATTGCAAATGAAGCATCACGTATTCTCTATTTGATTGAATGTAAAACTCCCATAGACGATGCATTCTCTGAAATCTTAAGGCAACTCTTCCCAGTTCCTTCACATTGTGAACTCATTCGCATGAATGAATATACACTGGCCATGATTCAGCAAGAGCCCCCTTCTTTTTCCAAAGAAGACGCTTTATCTACTGCACATATGATCGTAGATACGCTCAATACAGAAGCCCTTGCCTCTGTACATATTTCCTATAGTAAGCTTTGTCATTCTTTATCTGAATTGTCACAAGCCTATCAGGATACATCTCTTGCTTTGAAAGTGGGATGCATTTTTTATTCAGAACATACGATTTTCCCTTCCGATCACCTTGGCATTGGACGCTTGATCTATGATCTTCCTACTGATGTATGCAAAAACTTTTTAGCGGAAATTTTTGAAAAACAAGTTCCTCATGCATTTGATGACGAGACCATGCAGACCGTCAATAAATTCTTTCAAAACAATTTAAATATTGCAGAAACTTCCAGACAGCTTCATATGCACAGAAACACTTTAATCTACCGGTTAGAACAAATCGAAAAACATACCGGACTTGACCTTCGTAAGTTTGAAGATGCTATGACTTTTAAGATTGCCATTATGACGATCAATTATTTACAAACAGAAAGGAGTCTTTAATCTATGAACGATTCATTTTACGAACAACTTGTAGCGAGAAAGCCTCGTCCTCTCGATATGATCCTACGAATTTTAATCATCTTAGCTTTAGTTTTACTGACATTTGTAGGCTTTATCTTTTTTGGTTTTCTTATAATTCCTGTAATTTTTCTTCTAGGATTTCTTGTACATGCATTTGTCTTTCCTAGACTGAAAGTAGAATACGAATACGCACTATTAAACCACGATATGCAGATTGATATTATTTACAACAAAGAAAAGAGAAAATCCCTTCTCTCCTTTAACTTACGCGATGCAGAAATCATTGCTCCACAAGGCTCTGCTGAATTAAATTCTTATCACGCTGAGAAAGAGTGGAACTTTACTTCTCGTCAACCTTCTGCAAAAGTATTTGAACTATACATTTTAATCAACCAAAAGAAATGCAAAGTACTTTTAGAGCCAGATTCCCGTATGCAAGAGCATATGAAAACATGGATGGGTAGAA
>JARHYE010000084.1 GCA_029258605.1 Ruminococcus sp. | reverse complement strand
ACATTTGACATAGTCTCACACCTAACCTCCCCTCCAGCCTTGTATTGTGCATCATACGACTGTTCGGGTATATTTATTGCACTAAAAGTTATTATAACATATTTTTGAAAAACGTCAACTATTTCCTCAAAATTTTTCTAAGAAATTTGCGCTTCTAATGTTTCTTTTGCTTTTAAGAGAGCATCCTTGATTCCCTCTGGATTTTTTCCACCTGCTTGTGCCATGTTTGGACGGCCACCACCGCCTCCACCAACAAGGCCTGCAATGGCTTTAACAAGGTTTCCTGCATGCGCTCCTTGTTTTAATGCTGAATCCGTAGCTGTAACCATCAGATTTACTTTTCCATCATTTGCAGACGCAAGTACGATCACTCCATCACAAAGCTGATCTTTTAACTGATCTCCAAGTTCACGAAGTCCGTTCATATCAACCCCATCAACTTGTGTCGCTAGAAGTTTTACACCTTTTACTTCTTCTACCTGACTTAAAACGTCTCCCATAGCATCCTGAGCAAGTTTACTCTTAAGACTCTCTACTTCGGAATGAAGTTTCTTATTATCTTCCATTAGATGATCAATTTTATCTAAAAAATTATCTGGTGTTGATTTTAATGCTTTCGCTGCTTCATTCAACTTCGCTTCTAGGGAATTGTAATATGCCATCAATCCTTCCGACGTAAGTGCTTCGATACGACGCACACCTGCTGCAACACCTGTCTCTGAAAGAATCTTAAATGCCATAATCTCACTTGTATTTTTTACATGTGTTCCACCACAAAATTCAATAGAACAATCTCCCATGTTAACTACGCGAACAACATCACCATATTTTTCACCAAACAGCGCCTGTGCTCCTGTCTTTTTTGCTTCCTCGATTGGCATATTTTTGATTACAACTGGCATAGCCTGTGCAATGTACTCATTTACCATTTTCTCTACTTTACTTAATTCTTCTTGGCTCAAAGCTGAAAAATGAGTAAAGTCAAAACGTAATCTGTCTTCATTTACATTAGACCCTGCTTGTTCTACGTGTGTTCCAAGTACTGTACGAAGTGCTTTTTGAAGCAAATGTGTGGCACTATGATTTCTTGCAGAAAGGGCACGTTTCTTTGCATCCACAAAAAGCTCTACACGATCTCCAACTTTCAGCATTCCTTTTACAACTACACCTACATGGCCAATCTTTCCACCTAAGAGTTTCACAGTATCTTCCACTTTAAACTCGCCTTCCGCAGTAGAAATCACACCAGTATCTGCTTCCTGACCACCACTTGTTGCATAAAATGGTGTTTCGTTTACAAAAATAGTTCCTCTGTCACCTTCTGTAAGTGCCTCAGTTAGCTCTGTTTCTGTTGTAAGTACTGTGATGTCTGATTCATATGTTAAATGATCATATCCCACAAATGTACTTGTAACAGATGGATCTATAGACTCATAAACTGTGACATCTGCGCCCATGTAGTTTGTCACGCCACGAGCTGCTCTGGCTGTCTCTCGTTGTACTTGCATAGATGCTTTAAAACCATCTTCATCCACATCAAACCCTTTTTCTTCCAAAATCTCTTTTGTCAGATCAATTGGAAAACCATACGTGTCGTACAAGCGGAATGCGTCATCTCCACTCAACGTTTTAACATGATCTGTTTCCATCTGGGCAACAATTTCTGATAAAATTTTCAGTCCCTGATCGATCGTCTTATTAAACTGCTCTTCTTCTTTTACAATAACATTAAGAATGAAGTCTTTTTTCTCTTCCAGTTCTGGATATCCATCCTTTGAACCCTCTATAACTGTTTTTGCTAATTCAGGCAAGAAACTTCCCTCAATATTTAGAAGTCTTCCATGGCGGCATGCTCTTCTTAACAATCTACGAAGAACGTATCCTCTTCCCTCATTGGAAGGCATAATACCATCTGAAATCATAAATGTGACAGAACGTACGTGATCGGTAATTACACGGATCGATACATCTGTTTGATCATCACTGCCATATTCTACATCTGCCAAACGGCATACATGTGTACGAAGTGCTTTTAATGTATCTACATCAAAGATAGAATCTACATCCTGAACAACTGATGCAAGACGCTCAAGTCCCATACCTGTATCAATATTTTTCTGCTCAAGCTCTGAATAATGTCCTTTGCCATCATTATCAAACTGTGTAAATACATTGTTCCAAATTTCCATATAACGGTCGCATTCACAACCAACTGTACAATCTTCACTTCCACAACCATACTTTTCTCCACGATCATAGTAGATCTCTGAACATGGTCCACATGGTCCTGAACCATGTTCCCAGAAGTTATCTGCTTTTCCAAATTTAAAGATTCGTTCTGCTGGAATTCCCATTTTTTTATTCCAAATTTCAAACGCTTCATCATCCTCTTCATACACCGAAGGATATAATCTATCTGGGTCTAATCCCACAACTTCTGTAAGAAACTCCCAAGACCATTCAATGGCTTCGTTTTTGAAATAATCGCCAAATGAAAAATTTCCAAGCATCTCAAAGAATGTACCATGACGTGCTGTCTTACCAACATTTTCAATATCTCCTGTACGGATACACTTCTGGCATGTTGTAACTCGTGTTCTTGGTGGAATCTCCTGACCTGTAAAATATGGCTTTAATGGTGCCATTCCTGAATTGATCAGCAGAAGACTTTTATCATTGTGTGGCACTAAAGAAAAACTCTTCATTGCCAAATGTCCTTTGCTTTCAAAGAACTCTAAAAACATCTTTCTAAGTTCATTTACTCCATATGGTTGCATTGTTTTGCCCTCCAATTTCTTTATCTGCGGCAACAGTCGCTTTCATGTATCTTTTCTTCCTGTTTTATCGTATTTCTAAGATCTGACAGCTTTAATTTCTGCAGATATATACATATCATCAAACAAACAGAGTGGATACATACCCACTCTGTGTGTCTAACTTATAATACCATAGCTTCCCTATATTTTCAAATATTATTTCAGCTCAATTTCTTCTAATTCTTTCGGTGGAATCTCTTTACTAGAAGCCTTTACATAATCCGCAAGTGCTTTCTTTGCTTTGGCTACAGGAATATTCGTACCTGCTCCGGCAATACAACCTCCTGGACATCCCATTCCCTCAATAAGGCATCCATTCATCTTGCCTACTTTAGCGAGTGTTAAAATCTTTTTGCAATCTGCCAAGCCTTCTGCATGCTGAATCTTCACTTCAACTCCTGGATAATATTCATTCACACATTTTTTGATTGCTTCGGCTACGCCACCTGAAGCTGCATATCCTCTTCCCGCTCCAGTCGCATCATGGAAAGAAGACTCCGCAGCATATTTAAATAGATCGATTCCTTTTGCGTCAAACATAGCCTGAAGTTCTTCATACGTAACGACGAAGTCCACATCACTTCGAACCGTTCTTCTTGATGCTTCCAGTTTTTTTGCTGCACATGGTCCTATAAATACAACCTTCGCATTTGGATACTCTTTTTTAATGGTTCGTGCCGTTGCCACCATTGGAGTCAGCTCCTCAGAAATTTCATTAATAAGGTCTGGGAAATATTTCTTCGCAAGCATAGCCCAAGATGGACAACAAGATGTTAAAAGAAATGGAAGTTCTCCAGAAACAACCTTTTCAACATAGTGGTGCGCCTCAGATATCGCCCCAATATCCGCTCCTAACGCTACTTCGTAAACATCCGTAAAGCCCAACTCCTGTAATGCCGCTTTAATATTTCTTGGCGTAATATTGGGTCCAAACTGTCCAACAAATGCAGGTGCAATCTCCGCTATAATTTGTCCACCTTCTTTTAGTGCGCGTGTAAGCTGAAAAATCTGAGATTTGTCAGAAATCGCTCCAAACGGACAACTCACCATACACATTCCACAAGAGACACATTTATCTTCATCAATTTTTGCTCTTCCGTATTGATCTGATACAATTGCCCCAACTCCACATGCTTTTTTACATGGTCTTTCTTTTTTAGCAATTGCATCATATGGACAGACCGCTTTACATTTTCCACACTTGATACATTTGCTTTGGTCAATAACTGATTTTCCATTCACAAAAGAAATCGCCCCTTTTGGACAGACTTCCTGACATGGATGTGCAAGACATCCCTTGCACATATTGGTTACTTCATATTTATTTTCCTCACAAGCTTCACAGGCCGATGGAATCACCTGCATAAGAGGTGGCTCATAATATTTTTCAGAAATATTGCTTGCTTTGACTCCTGCTGTCAATGGAATCGGTTTGTCTTCTGGTCGAAGAGACAAGCCCATAGCAAGTCTCAAACGTTCGCGCACAACCGCACGTGCACGATAAATGCTTTCTCTATACTTTTCATCTTCTGTAACAATTTCATACGGAAGGGCTTCCATATCATTTAATAAATTTTCCTCATCCGCTTTAAATCCTAATTTAGCAACCTCTACGAATACTCTTCTTCGAATTGCTCTAACAGGTGTATCCAATCCTCTCATTGTACGTTTCCTCCCGTTTCAAATCAATCTAACAATTTTTCGTATCTTTATATCTTTCTTGTTTATTCTCCAAGTAAACTACTATATAAATCATCATACTGCTTCGCCGAATTTTTCCAAGAAAAATCTGCGTCCATTGCACGTTCTACAATCTTATTCCACTCTCTTTTTTTATCATAAAAGATATGCTCTGCATAGCGAATGGTTCCCAACATCTCATGAGCGTTATAGTTCGTAAAACTAAATCCCGTTCCTGTTTTTTCAAATTCATTGTAAGGTTCTACCGTATCTTTCAGTCCTCCTGTTTCTCTTACAATTGGAATCGTTCCATATCTTAAACTCATCAATTGGCTAAGTCCACATGGTTCAAACAAGGATGGCATAAGAAATGCATCACAGGAAGCGTATACTCTGTGAGAAAGATCTTCCGAATAGAATATATTTGCAGAAACCTTTCCAGCATATTTCCATGCAAAATGCCGGAACATATTCTCATATTTTGCTTCTCCTGTTCCAAGGACAACAATCTGAACTGCATCTTGGCATAACTCATCCATAATACAATCAATCAGATCAAATCCTTTTTGATCCGTAAGCCTTGATACCATTCCAATCATCATTGCTTTTGGATCTTTCTCAAGTCCCAACTCTTCTTGTAGTGCCTGCTTATTGATAGGCTTATTTTTACGAAAATCATCTACACTAAATTTCTTTGCAATTCTTTCATCTTTGTATGGGCAGTAAATATCATAATCTAGACCATTTACAATTCCGCAAAGATCATTTGATCTTGCCTGCATCAATCCATCAAGACTTTCTCCATAAAATGCAGTCTTGATTTCTTCTGCATATGTCTGGCTTACTGTTGTCACTTTGTCTGCATATACGATACCGCCTTTTAAAAGATTTGCATCTTTATAGGCTTCCATTTTATCTGGAGTAAAATAATAATCAGGAAGTCCTGTAATATGTTGCACACTTTTTGTATCCCAGACACCTTGGAACTTTAGATTATGTATCGTCATAACTGTCTTGATTCCCCGATAGTACTCGCCTAAAAACCTGAAATTGTCAAGGTACACCGGAATCAAACCTGTCTGCCAATCATGACAGTGGATTAAATCTGGTCTATAATCAATCACTGGAAGTATGCTCAACACTGCTTTGGAAAAGAATGCAAATTTTTCAATATTCCATTTTGGATCCCCATCGTATGGTGCAAATCCACTAAAGTAGTACTCATTATCGATGAAATAAAATGTAATATTCTCGTATACATATTTCAAAATTCCAACGTATTGATCGGATCCTGCGATATCCATATAGAAATGATCGATATACTCCATCTGATCTTTCCATTTGGCGTTAATACAAGTATACTTTGGCAATACTACTCTGACATCGTATTTTTCTTTATCAAAGTTCTTCGGAAGGGAACCTACAACGTCTGCCAAACCTCCTGTTTTTATAAAAGGTACACATTCTGAAGAAGCAAATAAAATATTTTTCATAGATATAATCCTCCATCTTCCGCGAGTTTATAAAAGAGCTTACTATACTTTGTATTATACCTCATTTTTCATCCAAAGAAAAGTTTTATCTGTGTTTATATTCCAGTTGTATTGTATCTGCAATAAGTGCAATAAACTCTGAATTAGTTGGTTTTCCTTTTCCTGTGCTTACTGTATATCCAAACAATTCATCTAGCGTATCTAATTTTCCTCTGTTCCATGCTACTTCTATCGCATGCCGAATGGCTCTTTCGACCCTGCTTGAAGTGGTCTGATATTTTTTAGCTACCGTCGGATACAGTACTTTCGTAATTGCATTTAGCACATCCATATCTTCTACTGCCATCATAATGGCATCTCGTAAGTAATGATAGCCTTTTATATGTGCTGGGATTCCTATTTCATGAAGCATGCTCGTTACACGATTTTCTAGATTTTCTTCATAGGTACTGCTACTTTCCATGCCATCATCTTGTTTCTTGTCTGGGGTATGAAACATTGTTCTTGTAGTTTTTATGCGATTTAATAACATCTGATTATTAAAAGGTTTCATGATATAGTATGATGCGCCTTTTTCAAAAGCGTCTTCTGTTATTTTTTCTTGTCCCACTGCTGTCACAACAATGAAATTTGGCCGTTTTTTGAGTGTTCTGTCTTTATTTACCTGTTCCATCACAGATAATCCGTCCATTTTTGGCATGATCAGATCAAGAAGTACAACATCTGGTTGTTTCCGCTTTATAATCTGACACATTTCTTCTCCGTTTCTCGCCTTTCCTACTACACTTAATTCACTGTCCATATTAATAATTTCTTCCAGCAAATCCAGTATCTTATCGTTATCATCAGCGATGGCTACATCTAAATGACTCATAACCCACTCCTCTTTTAGACCACTATCAAGAATGCCATCTCCCTAAACCATTATATATTCGAAATATACTTGTAATCAAGGGGAACATGACACAACTTTTCGACAAAATTTGACTGTTGCTCGATTTTTTCATCATTTTCTGTTAATTTCTCCAATTCTTTGAGCATGTTTAATTGTTTGAAAAACAGATAAAATAATAGTTCAAAGAAAAAAGCGGCACAGCTAACACTGTACCGCTTTAGGATGTCGAAATTAAGCTTCTACAAACTCATCCTTACCAACATTACATAAAGGACACTCGAAATCTTCTGGAAGATCTTCCCATTTTGTACCTGGTGCAATTCCACCTTCTGGATATCCAACTTCTTCATCATATTCCCATCCGCATACTTCACATACGTATTTCATTCTATTTCCTCCTAATCATTTGTTTTGATTTATGACTTGATTCTATCATATTTTATTTCGTTCTACAATAAAATTTCCTTTTATGCTCTACTTTATTCTTGTATTTTTTCTTGTACAACATCGACTTTCTTGTCTAATTTGCTTCTAACATTCTCCTTGTGTTCATAACACATAAAAAATAACATTAAAAACGCAACAGCGAATTTTTTTGCCTAATGCCATAGGCTGTATTGACAATATATCTAATACATGATATAGTCTAGCTAATATATTTTAGAAAGAGAGGTGGACAAAATGAAACAATTAATTCTGATAAAATCAATCGTCATTTTGTCCACCAAGTAAGTACCTTTTTATTTGGATGAATTTGCGTCTCTGATTTTATCAGGGACGTTTTT
>JARHYE010000072.1 GCA_029258605.1 Ruminococcus sp. | reverse complement strand
TGTTTAATTATCAAGGTTCTTTGTTTGTTTCTGTTCTCAACAGCAACTCATTTAATATATCATATCGAGTTTTGTTTGTCAAGAACTTTTTAAATTTTTCTTTGTTATGATTTTTCATCTTTTCTCTTACAGCCGATTGCTTCCGCATCCTGTAGTGATAGTTTTTGATGTCGTTTGTCATAACGGACTTTTATAATATCATTCATTTTCGCTATTGTCAACCGTTTTTTTATTTTTATTCATTTTCTATTTTATTATTACATATAATAGTATGGATGCTCTTTTTTAAGTTAAAACACTCTTTGAAACAACTTCGTTCCAAAGAGTGCTTTATTACTTTGCTTGTTGTGTTTGAGATATAATATCTCTCATTATATCTTCTGTTATTTGCCCCCGTACATATCCGTATATTTTTCCCTCTTTCGTGATCATAAACGTAGTTGGGAAACTTGTAATACCGTATTGATTGAAAAATTCTCCAGTTTCATCCATTAAAACCGGATACGAATACCCGTTTTCTTCCAGAAATGCCTTTATCCCTTCTATATTTTCTTCTCTACCATATGAAGGCGCTGCAATCCCCATAATGATTACATCCGAATCTTCTTTTGCGTTATATTCTTCATACAGTTTTTGTATCTCCGGCATCTCTGCACGACATGGTGGACACCAAGTTGCCCAAAAATTCAAAAAGATTACTTTTCCTTTATAATCTTCTATATTATGAACATTCCCATACTGATCTTTCAATTGCATTGGAAGTGCATCTGGCATTTCTTTCTTCTTTTCTTCTTTTTCTTCCTTTTTCTCTTTCTTTAATTCTTCTTTCTTTTCCTTCTTTTCTTTCGGTGCCTGTTGCTCCTGTGTTACATTTGTTAAATATCCTGTAATTGTATTCATCTTTCCTGTAAACATCATAAGTCCCATAAGCACCATCAGCACTCCACCAATTTTCACTGTGTATTTCACCACTTTACCATGTTTTTTAAATACATCTAGTAGTGTAGTACTAAAAACTCCAACCGCTAAAAACGGAAGTACAAATCCAATGGTATAGACACCAATCAATATATAAGCCCATAGTTTTGTACTTGCTGATGCTGTCATTAAAAGTACGCTAGAAAGCGCCGGACCCACACATGGAGTCCAAGCAAAACTAAATGTAAATCCCATAATCAATGCTGTAATTGGTGACATTGCCAATTGATCAAGACGAAATGGAAGTCTATGTTCCTGACTTAATGTTTTAGATTGTCCAAAAAAACCTAATTGGTATAACCCAAACAAAACAATTAGAATACCACCTATTCTTGAAAAAACGGCCTGGCTTCCTTTAAAAAAGCTTCCTAAAACTGAAGCGCTAAACCCCAAAAGAAAAAAAGTAAAGCTTACCCCTAGTACAAAAAAGAAGGTGTTTAACATTACTTTCTTGCGACTAAAATATACTCTTCCATCTTCTCCTACCTGCCTTGTACCACCAGATAGATATCCTATATATAGTGGAATTAGTGGGAGAACACAGGGAGAGAAAAAACTTAATAGTCCTTGTAGAAAAACCGTAAAAACTGGTACACTAACCTCTAATGATAATCCCATAGTTCTATTCTCCTATTTTATTTTTCACTTTTATTTCATTTTATAATTTAACAAAATGTGATGTTGTAACAATATCAGATTGTTTTTTTAGTGTCAATTAAGATAACATGAATAATGTGTTAATAAAATATGTCTTAAGTTATGATAACCCTTTCTTCCGACAAAAATAAGTGCTACTATGTAACATGTTGAATTTATTGAACCCCCAACCGCATGTGTAAATGATTCTTTTTACACTATCAAAACTAGCTATTCATGTTGTATAATAGCAAGGAAATTTTAATAAACAATAAAGAAAGAGAGCGTATTACAAATGGCAAAATTATACTTTAGATATGGTGCTATGGGTAGTTCCAAAACAGCAAATGCCCTAATGGTTCGATACAATTATCTTGAAAAAGGACAACATCCTTTATTATTAAAACCTAAAAAAGAGAATAGAGACGGAAAAACAACAATAAAATCACGCATCGGAATAGAGGCAGAGTGTTATTTTGTTGAAGACTTCATAGAGGCTACGAACCACCCATCTCAAATTTCTGATCCTTCCTTTTGTTTAAACAATCTTGACGCAATTATTGTCGATGAAGCTCAATTTTTAACCAAAAGTCAAGTTGATTTTCTAAGTGACATTGTGGATGATTACAATATCCCTGTGTTATGCTATGGCCTTCGTACAGACTTTCTTTCTAATTTCTTTGACGGCTCACAAAGACTAATGGAAATAGCTGATGTAATAGAGGAAGTTCCAACGGTTTGTTGGTGCGGAAAAAAAGCACAATTTAATGCACGAATTTCCAACAATAAAATAGTAAGAGATGGAGAGCAATTTGAACTTGGTGGTAATGAAAGTTATGTAGCTTTATGCAGAAAGCATTATAAAGAGGGCAGAATCAAAAAAGATAATTAACCAAAAATAAAATCACTATCGTTTAGTCAAAGTCAGCCAAGAATAGTTGGTATGTAGGATAGCGATCACTCCAAACACCAATTTCGTATTCCATCCGGTAGAGCAGTTTAATGTCTGTTTCATTGTCTTGACTTCCTGCAATTTGATTGTACCTTCATTTTACAGATATCTTTCGCTAAATACAAATGTGTGGACAAAAGAAATGCCGAGAAAAACCTTTTACAGTCTTTCTCGGCAATTTTCTTATACTGTTACAATGCTTGTTGTCCTAATTTCAGTAAACTTTTCTTAGAAGCCTCTATCATTTCGATAGTGTTTTTTTGATTACTCCTTGTCATCCATTCCGTTGTTTTTAAGATTATCTCTTCTTTTCTTTAATATAGTAAGAAGCATCGCTCCACCACCTGCAAAAAGAGTTGCTACAATCGCCTTTGCTACTGAAGTTGTATCCCCTGTCTTTGCTATTTCTCTTTTATTCGTTACTGATGGCTTCTGTGTCGTAGGTTGAATACTACTTCCATGATTACTACCATTTCCAGGCTTATTCATGTTCGGCTTGTTTACATCCGGCTTGCTTGTTTCTGGTTTACTTGTGTCTGGTGTTCCTGGTTTACTTGTGTCTGGTTTCTCCGGCTTATTAGTATCTGGATTCTCTGCTTTTTCTTTCAGTGAATCCATCGCCTTTGTAACATTACTTACAGCCGCATCAATTTCATCTTGTGTTGCTTGATCATCAGATGCAACCAGCTGTGCTGATTCCACTTCTTTTTGAAGTATTTGTATTGTTTCTTCTGTATATTTATCTTTCTGAGCAAGAAGCGCATCTGCTTTTTCAAGCACTGCATTGAGTTCCGTCTTATCTGTTGAAACAACGATCTTCTGAAAAACAGCTTTTATGTTTGCCTGTGCACTGACATCTTGGAACACATATTTTTCAACCGCTCCAACAGATTGGTCATCTACTAACACATCGCTAATTTTATATCCGTCATTAGCACGGATTTCAAACATCTGATCTGCTCCTTTTTGTACTTTCACTTCTCCGGCCGGAGTAATGACTCCTCCCTCTGTTGCTTCTGCAATAATTGTAAACTCATTTTCAATTGGAGTTATATTCATTGCTGCATCCAGTGCTTTTTGAGCCGCATCTATAGTTTCTTGATTTGCGGTTGTATCTTCTACCACTGTTTTTGCATTTTCCAGAGCAATTTTTAAATTATCAATATCTTCCTTTACATACTCTTCTGCACGTTTTAAGAGTTCCTCTGCTGCAACAATTGAATCATTTAATTTTGTTTTATCTGCCTGAACTCCATCTTTTTCCACAAAGTATGCTTCAATTGTTCCATCTGTCATTGTTCCTTGGAAAGTATACTCTTCAACCACACCAACAGATTCTCCATTCACTTTCACATCTTTCACTTCAAATCCTTCATTTGGTCGAACTGTAAATGTTTGATCTTCTCCTTCTTTTACCTTTACAACTCCTGATGGATCGATCGTTCCTCCTCCAAAAGCAGATGCTGTAATTGAAAACTCCTTCTGAACCGGTGGTTTTTCTGCTAAATTTCCAATTGCTCCGCGCACTCCTGTTACCGCTTCGTTAATTTGCTCCTGTGTTGCCTTCGTGTCATTCAGTACATCCTTAGCACGAGAAACAGCCTCTTTCAGAACATTTACAGTTTCTTCTGTATATTTATCTACTTCCTGAAGTTTTCCTTCTGCCTCTTTCACTACAGTTTGCAATTCCTCTTTATTTACTTCTGGTGTTGGTACATTTTCTTCCACTAAAGTAATATCAAATTTATCCAATTGTGGTGCATTTTTTTCTGGAGCTGTAAATACTAATGTTCCATCTCCAGCTTCATTTACAACAAATTCAATATCTGCAGTATGCGTTGCAGCTGCTCCATCACCAGCTCCTACAACTGCATTTCCTTCTTTAATTTTTCCACTGTTTTCTGCCCAAGTAAGTCCATTATTCACATCTCCACTACGGAACTGTACCGTTGCTTTATATTTTCCCGGCTTGTCTGCATGATAATGTAATGTTGCCTTGTCTCCATTGTTCATTGAGTCCACATATTTTCCATTACTTGCCCAATCTTTCTCTTTCACACCAAGTTTCCATTTTTCATTCGCATCTCCTGTATTTATCAATACAAGATCTTCCGCCTCTAATGTCACTGGTGTTCCATTTACTTCTGTCGGGAAATCGAATCTATGTTCTTCTGTGTATGTAGAAAGTTCAAATAAAACAACGATATTCGTGTCTTGTTTGACATTTGTAAGTGTATATTTTGTCACCGAACCGACAGATGTACCATTCACAAGAACATCCTTTACTTTATATCCCAAATCAGGTGTGATCGTAAATTCTACATTTTCCCCTTCTTTTACTGACACTTTTTCTGGAGAAATCTTTCCACCTTTTCCATCAACAGACGCTGTTACTTTTACATCCTCTAATTTTACATCTTTTGGTGTAATTTCAAATTTGTCAAGCTGTGGTGCATCTTTGGTATTACCTTTTAATGTTAAAATTCCTGATCCTGCTTTTTCTGCCACAATTTCAAACTCTTTTGTCTTTGTTTCATTTGCATTGTTATTTCCCGCATCTGTAGAACCTGGTTTTATGTTCCCTGCATCATCACTCCATGCCAAACTATTTGTGTCTGATCCACTTCTATAAGTCACTACAACTTTATATTTACCTGGCTTCTCAATTTTATAAGGAATTGTGATCGTATCATCCCCGTTTAAGCAATTAACAAATTTTTTATTACTTGCCCAATCACCATCTGTTACTTTCAATGGCCATTTCTCGTCATTTCCCGTGTTGTGTAATTCAAAGAACTCCGCTTCTAATGTAGCACTAGAATCTTTTCTCCAAGGGAAATTAAATGGATCTTCGGATGTATATTTATCACGTTTTACTAAAGCATTTTTTGCATCTGTAAGTGCTGTTTCTGCTTTTTTCATTTCTTCTGGAGTAGCCCCATCTTTCTTTGCGATAGCCTGGGCATTTTTCAATGCAGTTTCAAACGCCTCCCATCCAGAAACAAACCAATCTTGCTTATATGATTCACACTCTTTAATAAGTGATGCTAAAACTCCTCCACCACTTTCCATATCCTTGATTGTAATTTTTGCTTTTTTATTAAATCCTAAAACAACATCTCCCTTTACGTCTGTTATTTCTACTGTAAAATCTCTATCCCCCGTTTTATCTGGATTTCTTCTCGTTTCAACAGCAGCTGTAGTTTCAGATACACCATTCTCAAATACAATCTCTGGATTTAAATCTGTATTAAAATCTCCCTGAATAGCAGTTCCCGGATTTGGCTGCAATCTTGCTGTTACTTTTCCTTCCGTTCCTCCTACTCTTTTCACTTTTAATTCTCTCTTTTCATTTTCATTCATTGTGTAGGAATTTTCCTCGAGTTGAATCATTCCTTTTCCACCATTGTTGATTACAGCAGCAGCTTCGATTCCAGCCGCTTTACCAACAACTTTCAATTTAATTGTATGATCTCCATCTTCCAAATCCTTTGTCTCAAACAATCTTTGACCTGTCGCACGTTTTTGTGCTTTTGTATCTACTACAACTTTTTCTCCATCATCTACTGTAATTTCTACTTCTCCATGACCTGGATCAACGGTTCCTAGCAAGTATGCTTTTGTACCATGGAATTTTAATTCCAATTCAGCGCCTGCATTTGCCCATGTATTTGTACCATTAATATACTGCGGTTGATTTTCTGGATTCCATTTTCCATTAAATGTAAACCCTTTTCCATCAGAAACATCTTTATCTGTAACATCAATGGTCTCCATTCCTTTTGGGATTGGATTTGGTTTTTCCATAGATTCTGTTGATTTATACACACCAATTTCACTGATCATAGGCACTTTTCCATCTGGTGTGCTTACAGTAATTTTAATTTGGCGTGCAGAAACTTCACTTGCTCTACAAAGACGTTTTGCACCAATTGTTTGACCTTCTTCCAACAATGTCCAAGCGCCATCGGTTCCATCTCTGTATTCTACTTTGTACTGATTAATTCTCTGTCCTTTTTGAATTGCTTCTTCAATAGAGACAACATCAAAGTTCTTTTTCTCACCTAAGTCAACCAAGATTTCGCCTTTATTTGTTCCATCATCTGTTGACCAATATGTTTCATCCTTATCATCAACCATATTTCCTGGCTTGAAACTCTGTGCATTTCCTCTTACTGACGAAACCTTAACAGATGCCCCTTTTTCCTTTGCAAGATTCTTTGCAAAAGTATTTTTTATGTTCGTTCCAAACTCTTCAATTCTTTTTAATATCGGCTCATCTACTGTTCCCTGTGTGTTTGGTGGAACATTTAACAACAAGGTTGCATTGTGTCCGACAGAATTAAAATACATGTTACTCAGTTCTTCCATACTTTTTGGTGTATTTTTTTGTGTTCCCCAAAACCATCCAGATGTAATACGAGCATCTGCTTCTGGTACAGTCCATTGATTTCCATTTTCAAATCCAGCTGTAAATCCACCAATATTATTGCTATTAATTGTTGTTTTCTTATCATCTACTGTAGACTTAGACCAGGTATCCTTTGCTGCTAAACCATGTTCATTTCCGATCCAACGTACTGTCGTATATGCATCTGCGCCAAACAATAAACAATCTGCATCTCGACCTTCAACGCCTTTTCCTTCATATTTTTGGATGGTATCAAACCATTCTTTAAATGTGTATTCCTGATAATTAGAACCGCCACCTTTTGCACCATCCATCCATACTTCTACAAATTTTCCATTATTTCCGTATTTTGGATTACTAAGAATTTCTTCTAATTGGTTTTTGTAATATTGATTATAATCTTTTGCATCATTCTCATAAACCCATTTCCAGTCGTGTCCGTCTATTGGACGATTCTCTTTTTTCCCATTTACAGTCACTTCTTCAACTAACGGTTTTCCATTTGCATCTTTATATCCATAACTTGGATCATGAATATCCCAAGGTGAAAGATACAATCCCATATCCATGTTTGCATCGGTACATGCCTTTGAAATTTCCGCAAGAATATCAGAATTTCCATTTTTATCTTTATATCCTGCTGCCTTCACATCATACTCCGTATGTGCACTATCCCAAATGCAAAATCCGTCATGATGTTTTGCTGTTACAATTAATTTTTTAAATCCAGCTTCTTTCAAAGTATTTACAAGCGTTTCCGCGTCAAAATCGTTTTTTAACGTAAAGATTTCACTAGGCTTTTTATTTCCATAATGTTCGCCCCACTCAATTTCATTGAATGTATTTGGTCCAAAGTGGCAAAATGCTGCTAATTCTTCTTTTTGATATCTAAACTGGTTTTGATCTGGAACAACTGCATCTGACTCTGGTTCTGCTGCTGTTCCATTTAAGCCTTCATCGCCAATCCAACTCGTTGGTTCTGCTGCTTGTAGTGTTATAGTTCCACCCATAAATCCTGTTGATGTAATCATACCCGCAAGTAGCATTGACATCCATTTTTTGTATAATGCTTTTTTCTTCACCTTTTTTCTCCTTTTTTCTTACGTTTTCAAAAATATATTCGAATTATACTGATACTTTTTTAATTTATCAATTGAATATTTTCCTCTTTTCGGTAAATATCTTACAGTTTTTTTATTATTTTTCTGTTTTATTTGTATCTTTTTTTGTGATTTATTTGTTGCAAACTAATTTTTTTAGATGTTTTGTCCCTCTTTTTTCTTTTTTTTATTTCTATTTGTGTAAATTCACTTTTTCTATCTGTATTGACAACTTCTAATATCAGATTTATAATGAACACAGTTCATATTGAGGTGAGACTTTGAATACAATCATAACATCGAAAGAGGCTATTTTAGAAAAAAGCCGCGAAATCATTCTAAACAAAGGAATTTCTGCGCTCAGTATTCGTGCAGTAGCAGATGCATGTAATGTATCTATTGGATCAATCTATAATTATTTTGATTCAAAATCTGACTTGTTATCTTCTACTATCGAAAGTGTCTGGTGTGAAATCTTTCATTCTTCGAGAGATTCCATGGTTTTTCAAGACACCTTAAGTTGTATACAATGGTTATACGAGTGCATAGAATATGGTCACAAACAGTATCCTGTATTTTTTGAATTTCATTCTCTAGGACTAATCGGAAATGAAAACTCTAATGAGAACGAACTTATGCACCAAACTTGGAAGCATATTTTAGAAGGATTATGTGCTGTATTAAAACACGACCCTAATATTCGTCCAGGTGCTTTTCACGAGAAGTTTACAGCAGAGAATTTTTCAAAACTTTTATTTTCGTTGATTCTTAGTGCTATCTTACGCCAGGACTATGATCCTTCTGTTGTATTAGAAATGATTCGAAGGACCCTATATTAAAATTCCCACTTTTTTATAGAAGTGGGTTTTTATAAGTCTCATGATGAACAATGTTCATAATAAGGAGTAAATTATGTTATACGTAAAAAAACAAACATTATTATTCATCGCATTTCTTGTATGGGGGATTGCCGGATTCAATGTACTTCGCATTGGTATTTTCGCTTATCCGAACCATTTATCTTTTGTTAATCTTTTTTTGTCGTTCATCGTTTTTTTATGTTTTCAAAAATTTGTTTTTGGTAAACTTGTAAAAAAGCATACGAAACGTATCATGGAATACAAAGAGGCAAAGCAATTTTTCCTTAAATTTTTTGATACAAAATCCTTTCTCATCATGGCCTTTATGATGACTGGTGGAATATGGCTTCGTTCCTCTGAAATAGTATCCGAAAAATTTATTGCTATTTTTTATTCTGGTCTTGGAGCATCTTTATTCCTTGCTGGGATTTTATTTGGTATCCAGTATATAAATGCTAGTTCTAACAAAAACAAGAATCAGGAGATAACAAAATGAAAAAATATTTAACATTTGCTTTTATTTATATGATTTTAGCTCTTACAGGAGGCGTTTTTTATCGCGAATTCACTAAGTTTCACAACTTTACAGGAAAAACAACATCATCTGTCATTCATACCCATTATTTTGTCTTAGGAATGTTTTTCTTTTTACTTTTGCTTGTACTAGAAAAGAACTTTTCCTTTTCAACTAAGAACACTAAATGGATTTTGATTGCTTATCATATAGGATTAAACCTTACACAAATCATGTTTCTAGTTCGCGGTATCACACAAGTTTTAACATGTAATTTACCTTCTAGTGCAACTGCTTCCATTTCTGGAATAGCTGGGATCGGACATCTCATTTTAAGTGGTAGTATGATTCTACTGTTTGTGCAAATTCATCGCAGTATAAAAAATATATAATCTATCTTTATATTCAAAAATGGACGATGGCATATGTAAAACTATACCATCGTCCATTTTTACCTCTTTTATTGATATTTCTCCGCAAAGCACATTCGTGGTAGCTCCATCAATGAAGCTGCCCCTGCAAGTGTAGTTCCGAAAAATAAAATTTTATTTATCCATGGCAGAAAATTTACGATTGTACCATTGCAAACTGTACTTCCTGTACATAATACTAGATCTGCCCAGTCACATATTTCTTTCCAGTTTTTTTCATCTGAGCCATCTTCTACACACACTCCATATCTTTTCGCACCAATATTGTCTTCACAAAGATCCACTACCCGTAACTCAAATTCTTTCGAAAGATTTTCCAAAAGAGAGGGCTGATATCCAATCAATCCTATCTTAGGATTACCATAGTTCTCTTTAACAAATTTCACCACATCAAGTGCACAAAACTCTGGCCCGTCATTTTTACAATGCACTGTACAAGTCGATTTTCCCAAATAGTTCATAACAGCATTAAGCGCAGAGATAAAAAGACCTCTATTATGCGATTCCTCAAGATTCAAATTACAGATTTCCTCAAGTGTTCCATGAAAAACAGCTGGTGCATCTGTAAATGCCTGCCCTAATCCCCCATGACAATTTGCCTGAACCATAACATCTTTTCCTGTTATAATTGGAAAATCTTTTCGTTTTGTCACACCTATGGCTTCTTTCGCTGTAAGAGCTTTCGTTGATATTTCAATTTTATCTGTATAAAGATTTTCGTTTTTCAAAAGATTCACAAATCTATTCCTTAGCTCAGAATAGAATTGTTCCGGTGTATAATTTAAATGGTTGTTCATTTTATTTTCTCCCTAAAAATAATTCTACTTTGTCACAATACTCTTTTTTCATCAACTCTTTTGCTTTCGTAACTGCAAGAAGTTCTCCGTCCAAAAGTATTCCGACTCGATCTGCAAGGCGTTCTGCCTCCGCAAAATCATGCGTTACAAATACTATCGTACAATGAAATTTCTCATGAATTTTTCTGATTTCCTCGTAAAGATTGTTCCTTGTAGACGGATCTAACGCTGAAAATGGTTCATCTAGAAGCAAAATGTGTGGTTCAAGTGCCAGTGCCCTCGCAATTGCTGTTCTTTGACTTTCACCACCACTTATTGTCCCTGGATACTGATCTTTGATATGATAAATTGAAAACATTTTCATAAGTTTTTCCGACACAGCTCTTCTTTTTTCCTTTGAAAAGTGATTCATTTTCATGCCGTATTCTATATTTTCACGTACTTTCATATGTGGAAAAAGCACATGACTTTGATATACAAATCCTAATTTTCTATCTGAGGCAGGAATTTTTAATACCTCTATTCCATCGCACAAAATTTGTCCTGTATCACCTGGAAACATCCCACCTATCGCTTCAAGAAGCACCGTTTTTCCTGATCCAGTATGACCTAAAATAGCAAAGATTTCCCCCTCATTAATTGTTAGATTCACAGGCTTCAACTCAAACAATCCTCGTCTAACCGAAAAATCTTTAATTTCGATTTTACTCATCTATCATCCACCTGCCTTCTTTGTTCTATCTTGTTCCTGCCAGCTAACTGAGATAAAAATAGCGCCGTACCTGATATAATAAGTATAAGAACCGCTGTAGACATGGCCGCTTCATTGTTACCTGTAGAAATATTAAGATAAATACTGCCAGGTAATGTTTCTGTCTTCAGCCTTGTAATCCCTACAAACATCAAAGTCGCTCCAAACTCTCCCATTGCCCGTGACCATGTAAGTATAAATGCACTCACAAGATTCGTCCTACACACCGGAATCATGATGGTTCGAAAACATTGAAAGGATGTTGCACCTAAAGTTTCAGCAATAAATTCCAATCTTCTATCTATTCCTTCAAATGCCGTCTTAACAAGTCGAATTGCATATGGAAGATTAACAAGAAGATGCGCCATTATGATTCCCAACGGTGAAAAAATAATTTTAACTCCATGAAATTTGAGCCATTTACCGAAAGGTGAAGCAAATATAATTAATAAGCTTAGCCCTAAAAGTATAAAGGGTAATGATAAAGTAAGTTCTATAATTAATCCTGATAATCGTTTAAATGGCATCGTTGTACGTGTAAGTGCATAAGCTGTTGGAAGAGCCAAAACCATAACAATCGTACTAGATATTGTAGCTGTAACTACACTCATTTTTAAGGAAAACAGCACTTCCTTTGATTTTAAATTCTCCCAAAAACCGGAAAGTCCTCCTGCCACAATTGCAAAAATCGCACTGCCGATAAAAAAAATTACCAGCAGTGCAATTATAATTGTTATCTGAGAAAATATATCTTTTCTACCAGAATTTGATTTTTTATTTAACAATTTCATATCCGTAATTCATCCAAATTTCTTTTGCTACATCAGAATCTAAAAACTCATTGAACGCATCCAGTGCTTCTTTATCTGCTGCACATTTCAGAGAGGCTGCCGGAATTGTCTTGACATATGTATCGAGATCCTTTGTATCTACAATCTCTACACCATCAACTTTACAATTTTCTTTCCATATGATAGCTGCATCTGCTTCTCCTTTTGCAACAACCGTTGCCATCTGTGGTGCTGTAGTAGTATTGGCTACAATATTTATCTGATCAAAAATTCCTTTTTCTGATAATGCTTTTTTTGCGATTTTACCGATTGGCGTAGCCTCAACATCCCCCATTATAAATAACACGCCTTCTTCTGTCAGAGAATCAAGCCCTGTAATTGATTTGGGATTCCCTTTGGCAACCGCTAATACTGGAATATGTTTTACAAGATCCTTTTGCCCTGTAACATACTCTTCAACCGGTTTCAATTCTTCTGCAGAACCTGCAATAAACATGTCTCCCTCCTCAGATGTTGTGATCTGTGATTGAATCTGTCCTGCATTTGCAAATGTAATATTCATTTCACATTTTGTAGTTTCCTGAAATACATCGGCAATTTCTTGAAATGGCTTCTGCATTCCAGCTCCACAGTATACCATCATACTATGTCCTTCTAAGTTCAATCCTTCTTCTTTTTCTTCCTGTTGCTCCTCCTGCACTTTTTCTTTGGGTGTATCGTCCTTCGCTCCACATCCAATAAGTGTTGCAACAGATAATATTGTTACGCACAACACTGATAGCAATCTTTTCTTCATAATTTCGTCCTCCTCTACATTGCCTTATAATCAATGATAATATGGAACATAGTTGAAGTCAAGAACAAGTTGTATATAAAAACAACTTGTTCTTCCTATAAACAAAATTGATAAAAGAGACAGCTTAAATAGAATGTTCTGTATAATGATGATCTACGATACCGATTGTCATGTCCCATAACATCAGTCCGCCAATGGCTACGATCAATACTATAGTCCATAAATAAACTCAATATTTATAATAGATATATTTAATAACTTCAGAATTAAGCCTGTAAATGGAATCATAAAAAATAATAAGCAAACTGATACATACGCACATTTACCAAAAATATTTGAATTTTCCACGCTTTTAAAATTTTCTCCATTGAAATTTCCAAATCAATAAATGGTCAGGATGGGAAGATCCTAAATGATTATTGCACTTTTAATTATTTTACTCATTCTCTGTATCCTTCACCTCAATTTGTTCAGCCGCTAGTATCTTACTGAATTTCTTTTCCTGATATCTGCTATAAACAATCGAAACTGCTCCACTTAGTATTATGGTAATTAAATTAATATAATGCGGCCATGTAAAGATTCTTATCAAAAAGTTACTAACAAAACTTGGAATTGCAAGAATCAGCCAGCCGATTCCTGCCAATTGCTTATATTGAACCGTCCAGCTATACCCTTTATATTTTTCAGGAATATTTTGATACCCCAATAATCCGGCTATACCATATATGATCCAAATAATACTCAGAAAAAACGTAACATCCATTTAAGCCTCTCCTTTCATTATCTTTTAATAAACTTATTTTTTTTCATCATAGTACTACACCTTTTCACTTTTATCGTAGCATAGTTAAATGACTATGCTTTTTTACGACGAATAATCGCCGTCAATACAGCTGCATCAATTAAAAATATAAAAACATAAAGTGCAAGGGGATTTCTATCACCTGTGTTAGGTGATATTTTTGCCTTTACTGCCGCTGCTCCGTTTTGTATACTTGGCTTTTTCGGATTATTCTGCACACTTTGAGCAGTTTCATTATTTTGAATAAGTGTACGCTTTTTTGTACCGTACTCAACAATTTCATCAACTGCAGGTTTTATTATTTTCTCTGATGCTTCATCCAAAACAACTTCATTATTTTTATCAAGTTTGTAAGTTGTAGTTATTGTTTTAATTCCTTTTGATCCTTCAACTTTAACAATCTGCTGTTCATCCTCAAATCTATTTACATTTGGCTGTTT
>JARHYE010000061.1 GCA_029258605.1 Ruminococcus sp. | reverse complement strand
TCTGACCACAAACGTTACAAATGCCTTTACAGTCTTCCCTGCATAGAACCTTCGTCGGCCATCCTATCAATATCTCATGAAAGAGCAATTTGTCCACATCAAGATGATATCCATCAATATAATCGGATTCATCTATTCCTTCTGGCAGATCTGCATCTGATATTCCAAGATCAACATGCTTTGTAAAATCAAAAGTAAGCACCGTTTCCACGTCTTGCAGACAGCGGTCACACGGAATAGCAACTGCTATCTCGCCTTCTCCTTTAATCTGAAGTTCCTTCCCTTGAATATGAGAAACAACTATGTGCATCGGTTCTTTTCTTATGATGGGATAGGAACCAGATTTTAAATCAATCTTTTCCATTTCCAAACATGTATACTCTTCAACTGGTCTGTGCTGTTCTGTCAGAACGTCTGATAGGTTAATTAACATTACTAACACTCCTATTCATACCTAAATTATTATAACATGTAAAAATAGTTTGTCAACAATTATTTGAAATATTTTCTATAACTTCCTGATTATTTTATACAAAAACAAATGGGCGAATCTTGATCCGCCCACTTGTCTTTCTAGTCTTGTGAGTAATTATTTAACAAGCGCAAGTGTTTCTCTTGCGATTGCAAGTTCTTCGTTTGTAGGAATAATCATTACTGTTACTTTTGAACCTGGAAGAGAAAGAGTTACTTCTTTTCCTCTTACAGAATCATTTAATTCTTTATCAAATTCGATTCCAAGATATCCTAAGTAACTGCATACTTTTGCACGAACGATATGATCATTCTCACCAATTCCTGCTGTAAATGCAATACAGTCAACACCATTCATAGCAGCTGTGTATGCTCCGATATATTTTGCAACTCTGTAAGAAAATACGTCTAACGCATTTTCTGCGTATTTATTTCCTTCATCTGCTGCATCACAAAGGTCACGGAAATCGCTAGAAAGTCCTTTAGAAATTCCATAAACTCCGGATTCTTTGTTTAATACTTCCATAATTCCGTCGATATCCAAATTTTCTTTCTTTGCAATGAATTCAAAGATTGCTGGATCGATATCTCCAGAACGTGTTCCCATTGTAAGACCTTCAAGTGGAGTAAGTCCCATAGAAGTATCTACTGATTTTCCATTCATAACAGCACATACGCTAGAACCATTTCCTAAGTGACAAACAATTGTCTTAGCCTGATCATATGGTTTTCCGATAAGTTCTGCTGCTCTCTTAGATACAAAACTATGGCTTGTACCATGGAAACCATAACGTCTTACTTTATAATCTTCATAATATCTGTATGGAAGTCCATATAAAAATGCTTTTTCAGGCATTGTCTGATGGAATGCTGTGTCAAATACGCCTACCATTGGAGTATTTGGCATTAATTTCTGGCATGCATTTACTCCGATCAAGTTTGCAGGATTATGAAGTGGTGCAAGATCATTACACTCTTCTACTGCTTTTTTCACTTCTTCAGTAATAATCACTGAATTTGCGAATTTTTCTCCACCATGTACCATACGGTGTCCAACTGCTCCAATTTCATCTAAGCTCTTAACAACTCCTGTTTCTGCATTTGTAAGTGCATCAATTACAAACTGGATTGCTTCTGTATGTGTTGGCATGTCTAATGAAGTTTTTACTTTTTCTCCGCCTGCTGGCTGATAAGTAAGGCTTCCATCGATTCCGATTCTTTCACAAATTCCTTTTGCAAGTACATCTTCTGTCTCCGCATTAATCAGCTGAAACTTTAAAGAAGAACTTCCGCAATTAATTACTAATACGTTCATTTCATCACCCTCCTGGTTTTCGTTTCTTTATCGTCCTATTTATTTTGATTGTGCCTGTGCCTGCACTGCTGTGATTGCAATAACACCTTCAATGTCTTCAGCGCTACATCCGCGTGACAAATCGTTTACTGGTGCTGCAATTCCCTGTGTAAGTGGACCGTAAGCTTCTGCTTTTGCAAGTCTTTGTGCAAGTTTGTATCCAATGTTTCCCGCATCAAGGTCAGGGAAAATAAGTACGTTTGCATGTCCTGCTACTGGGCTTCCTGGTGCTTTTGATTCTCCAACTGATGGTACAATCGCTGCATCTAACTGTAACTCTCCATCCAGTTTTAACTCTGGTGCAAGTTCTTTTGCAATTCTTGTAGCCTCAACAACTTTATCTACATCTGCATGTTTTGCACTACCTTTTGTAGAATGTGAAAGCATTGCTACAACTGGTTCAATTCCTGTAAGTGTCTGGAATGACTCAGCAGAAGAAATTGCAATGTTTGCAAGTTTTTCTGGATCTGGATTTTGCTCAAGTCCTGAGTCTCCAAAGATAAATGTTCCATTTGCTCCCATATCACAATTTGGAACTACCATTACGAAAAATGCAGAGACAAGTTTTGTACCTGGTTTTGTCTTAAGAATCTGAAGACATGGACGAAGTGTATCTGCAGTAGAGTGGCATGCTCCTGAAACCATTCCATCTGCATCTCCCATTTTTACCATCATTACACCGTAGTATAAGTAGTTTGATAAAAGAAGTTCTCTAGCTGTTTCTTCTGTCATTCCTTTTTTCTGTCTTAATTCTACTAATTTTGCAATGTAACTTTCTGTCTTGTCATTTGTTGCTGGATCAACGATTTGAGCTCCTGTAAGATCAAATCCTGCACCATTTTTCTCAATTTCTTCTTTGCTTCCAACAAGGATCAGATCTGCTGTTCCCTCTTTTAATACAGCCTCTGCTGCCTGATATGTTCTTACGTCTTCTGTTTCTGGAAGTACAATTACTTTCTTATCAGCTTTTGCTCTTGCTTTGATTTCATCAATAAATCCCATGATTGAAAATCCACCTTTCATTTTTCTCACTTAGCTCTATTATAACCCAAATGCTTTTTGTATACAAGAGTCTACTATGTGTATTTTTCAATACAATCCGCTTTTTTTGTCTTTTCTCATTTTGACCATGTTCTTTTTTTATAGTATAATAGTAGAAAATTGATACAAAGGAGTTTTTTATGAAGGTTGTTGGTCTTATTACAGAATATAATCCTTTTCACAATGGACATTTACACCACATTGAAGAAGCAAAAAAAGTAACCGGTGCTGATACTGTCATTGTTATTATGAGCGGTGATTATGTACAACGCGGAGTCCCTGCAATTATGCCAAAGCGCCTACGTTGTGAAATGGCGTTGAAGTGCGGAGCATCCGCAGTTTTTGAACTTCCTGTCTGTTATGCTACTGGAAGTGCCGAACTCTTTGCTACAGGGGCAGTTTCTTTTTTAGATCAGCTTGGCATTGTTGATAGTTTGTGTTTTGGAAGTGAATGCAATGATCTTGCCCTTCTCGATTCTATTGCAGACTTTTTGTATGACGAACCAGAGAACTATAAATCCGCCTTACGGGATGGTTTAAAAAGAGGACTTTCTTTTCCCTCTTCCAGACAACGAGCTTTGGAAAAAACACTCCCTTCTGCAAAGTGCCTAGAAGTGATCAAAAATCCCAATAATATCCTTGGTATTGAGTATTTAAAAGCACTCAAACGTCTCCATAGCTCCATCAAACCTTATACCATTGAACGAAAAGGAGCTGGTTACCATGATACTTCCTTGCAAAAGGGATATAGTTCTGCATCCGCAATCCGTTCTCTTCTCGCTTATTCCAGTGAGAGTATCCGAACAGAAAGCTACACGAGCTATGACAACACTCCCCTCCATAACATCCTAGATAAACTAGAAGAACAAGTTCCAAAAGATTGTCTCCAAATTTTAAAAGATGATCACCATATCACGTATCCTTTATATCAAAATGATTTTTCTTTGCTTTTAAAATACAAACTTTTAAACAAAAACGCAAAAGATCTCATACGATACATGGATGTTTCCGAAGAACTTGCCAACCGAATTTGTAACCAGATGGAGTATTACTTTAACTTCAAACAGTTTAGTGAGGTATTAAAAACAAAAGAATTGACACAGGCACGTATTACTCGTGCATTGCTTCATATTATGCTGGGAATAAAAAAAGAGCAGGTAAAAGCATATGTGAAAGGTGGAATCCACCACTATGCCCGTATTTTGGGAATTCGAAAAGAACACACTCCTCTTCTTGGCACACTTTCAGTCAGTAGTAATGTTCCAATTATAGTCAATCCTTCCCGTACCGATCAAATAAGCAGTATTGGAAAAACAATGTTATTTCAAGATATCCTTGCATCAAACCTTTATAATTCAGTCGTTACAGATAAGTATAAAACACCCTATCAAAACGAATACAAACAGCCAATTATTAAACTTTAACTAAAAATGAGAGATAAAGCTTCTAACACTTTTATCTCTCATTTTTTTACTCTTAATTTACTTGTTTCATGCAGGTAATGGCAATAGCTCCTGGTCCTACATGGCAAGCAACACTCAATGATAGTGGCGCTTCTAAAACCTCATAACCTGGAAATTTTGCATGAATTTCTTCTTTCCATGCCTGCGCTTCTTCTTTGGAACAACTATACGAAATACCTAATCGCATTTGCTCTTCTTTTCCTGCGAATCGATTAGAAAGATCCTCTTCAATCGCTTTAAACATCGTTCGTTTTGCCGCTTTGATTCCACGCACTTTTGCATATGCATCAAGCTTGTCTCCTTGAATCTGAAGCACTGGTTTTAAATTCAAAACGGTGCCAAGTGCAGCCGCTGCTGGTGTGATCCTTCCACCTTTCTTCAGATATTTCAAATTATCTACCGTAAGATAAATACTAGATTCCAACTTTTCTTCTTCCAGTATCTCACGAATTTCGGAAGCACTTTTCCCTTTTTCGATCAATGTCAGCGCATCATACACGGACTGCTCCTGTGTCACAGAAATTCTCTGATTATTAACAACCTGTACTTTTCCATCATAATCCAGCGCTAGATTCATTGCGGTCTGACAACTACCACTTAAACCACTAGACATTGGAATATGCACGATTTCATCGTACTTCTGTAACAATTCTTCCCAAAGATCCATAATATCACCTGGTGTAGGCTGAGATGTTGAAATTTCGGAATCTTCTTCTAATTTTCTATAAAACTCCTCCTGTGTCAGCGTAATATCTTCAAGGAACAATTCTCCATTGATGAAAAACGGCATAGGAAGTACATATATTCCAAGTTCTTTTCCTTTTTCTTGTGTAATTCCACTATTACTGTCTGTTACAACTGCTATTTTTCCCATATCATGTATCCCCTATTTTAATTTTTAAAACTATGAATCGGTGCAGGAATTCTGCCTTCGCGATTTACAAATGCATCACATCCAAACTTATTCACTGGCAT
>JARHYE010000049.1 GCA_029258605.1 Ruminococcus sp. | reverse complement strand
CGACTTGAAATCCTGCTTCTTTGAGCGAATTCACACATCTTGATAAATACAATTTTTCAACGTTTTTATCTGTAACAACCACTGTACTTCTGCCTTTTGTCATGGACATAAGTGTCTTTCCAAGTTCGTCTAATCGCATCTATGATCCACCTCCATTTTTCTGTCTTTTCCTTCTTTCAAAAGCTTGTATAGACCTTCGGAATCATTTTCTTCCAAGGCTTTGGAATATTTTCTCAATTCATTACACAAAAAATCAATCTCACTTTTCAAATAATCTTTGTTTTCTAAAAACAACTCTGTCCACATGGCAGCATCCAAATACGCCACCCTTGTAAAATCACGATAACTTCCTGCCGAAATTTTTGTTCCCTCTTCTCTTGCCGTTTCACTTTTTATAAAGGCGTTGGACACGACATGAGCCATCTGGGATGTAAACGCAATAATTTTATCATGGTTCTCTGGGGTCGTATATGTCACCTTGGAAAATCCAGCCAACAATACTACCTCTTTCACTTTTTGTAACGTAAACAAATCATTGGGATCCGATGGAACGACCACAAATAAAGCTCCATCAAACAATGATTCCTTGCTATTTTTAAAACCGCCAAACTGTAAGCCCGCCATAGGATGACCACCTACAAACGTAAATCCGTATTTTTGAGACCATTGAACCCCTGCCTCGCACACTTTTCTTTTTGTCCCACAGCAATCAATCACAATGGTATTTGTTGACAATTCATTTCCATGCTCCTCCATCCATTTTACTGCCTGATCTGGTGAAATTGCAAGAAAGATTACACTACAATCTTTGGTATTTTCTTTTGTTAATTCCTGATCGATGGATTTTGCCATTATAGCAAGCTCTGTAATCAAATGATTTTTGTCGTATCCATACACCTTGATTCCCGCTCGTTTATATGCCTTTGCCAAAGATCCCCCGATTAATCCTAAACCAACAATTCCGATTCTCATGACAGCACCTCTCTAATTTTTTGAACTTGATCCATCAGCGCATCAAATTGATCTGGTGTCAGTGACTGTGCTCCATCACAGAGGGCTTTGGATGGCTGATTGTGAACCTCGATCATCAAGCCATCCGCACCACACGCCGCTGCGGCTAATGCCATAGGTTTCACTAATTTCGCATATCCTGTAGCATGACTTGGATCTACAATAACTGGAAGATGCGTTAGATTATGCAACACGGGCACTGCTGAAAGATCCAGGGTATTTCTTGTATAGGTTTCAAATGTCCTTACCCCTCTTTCGCAAAGAATGATGTTTTCATTTCCACCAGCCATAATATACTCTGCACTCATCAACAATTCTTTCATTGTATTTGCAAGACCTCTCTTTAAAAGAATGGTTTTCTTTGTTTTTCCAAGTTCCTTTAGCAATTCAAAATTCTGCATATTTCTTGCTCCGACTTGAATCACATCAACCTCTTCAAATAACGGAAGATGGTTTGCATTCATAATTTCAGTAACAATCGGAAGTCCTGTAGCTTTTTTTGCTTCTAATAAAAGCTCGATTCCTTCTGCTTTCATTCCCTGAAAATCATATGGTGATGTTCTTGGTTTAAAAGCTCCGCCTCGAAACATCGTTGCTCCTGCTGCTTTTACCCTTTTCGCCACTTCTTCAATCTGCTCTTTATTTTCCACAGAACATGGTCCTGCGATCACCGCAAATGCTCCGGCCCCACAAGCTGTGTTTCCGATTTTAATCTTAGAATCTTCCGGATGAAATTTTCTATTTGCGCTTTTGAATGGTTCGGTAATCCTTGCAACTTTATCCACAATATCAAGAAGTTCTAACATCTCCATATCGATTCTGGATGTGTCTCCAATTAGTCCTAAAATAGTTTGATATTCGCCGACAGAAACATGTACCTTTACGCCCTGTTCCTCAAACCAATGAATCAATTGATCTCTTTCTTCTTTTGTAGTACCCTGTTTTAAAACTGTAATCATGTCGTTCCCTCCAAGAATATGTTTCCTTTGCTTTGAATGATTCCTATATGCAAAAAAGACTACACCGCTGGTTAGCTGTGTAGTCTTTTATAATATGCTTTGTCTATCTATAATCTTCCAAAAGCACTATCCAAAACTTTTTTGTACAGCAAAACCAACTCTTCCCTTAAACCCCATAAAGAAAAAGTAATAGTAATAATATGCTGCTGTATCAAATAAGTTTTTCATATTCTGCTTCCTTTCTTTTAAATATTATATATAGGTTTACCATATTCTTTTATAATTTTCAAGTGTTTTTTGTATTTTCAGAAATATTCTTCTGCTAACTTTTTAAATTCAGGTAATGATCTTAAGATTGTTTCATAGGATACACAGTAAGCAAGTCGTACATAACCGGGACAAGAAAAAGAGGATCCTGGCACCATAAGAATATGGTATTTTTTTGCACATTCACAAAATTCCTTCTCATCTGGTATTGGAGATTTTAAGAACAAATAAAATGCCCCTTCTGGTTTTACACATTCAAACCCTAACTTTGTTAGCCCTTCGTAAAGGGTATGTCTATTTCTATCATAATATGCAACATCTGTTTGTTCCTCTATACATCTTTCCACAACTTTTTGTAGTAGCGTCGGTGCATTTACGAAACCAAGAATGCGGTTTGCTACATTTGCCGCTGCTAATACAAGATCGCATTGCGAAACTTCTTCTGGAATTACAAGATATCCGATCCGTTCCCCTGGTAGCGATAAAGACTTACTATACGAGTATACGACAATTGTATTGTCATAATATTGGGTAAGGAATGGAACTTCTACCCCATCGTAAACAATCTCTCTATAAGGTTCATCCGAAATCAAATAAATATCCGTTCCAAATTCTTTTTGTTTGCGTACTAATAGTTCTGATATTTTACGAATCACACATTCCGGATATACCACACCTGACGGATTGTTCGGTGTATTTAGTATAATTGCCTTTGTTTTGGCTGTAATTTTTTTCTCGAATTCTTCTAAGTTTGGTTGAAAGGTGTTTGTATCTGCACTTACTTCTACCAATACTCCATCAAAATTACTTACATAAGAACGGTATTCTCCAAAATAAGGGCAGAATACGATCACCTCATCAAGCGGATCTAGTATGGTTTTTAAAATAACATTTAACCCCCCTGCTGCACCGACGGTCATAATAATATTTTTTCCTGAAAATGATGTTCCAAATCTTCGATTTAAGGAATCCGCAACTGTTTCTCGAACTTCTTGATAGCCGCTGTTGCTGTTTGTATATCCATGTAATTCTTTTGGGTCTTCTTCTGACACAAGGTCAATGATAACTTTCTTTACAGACGCAGGCGCCGGAACATTTGGATTTCCCAAGCTAAAATCATAAACCTGTTCTTTCCCATATAAACTTGCCATTTTCGTTCCTTCTTCGAACATCGCACGAATGGCAGAGCTGTTTTTTACCATTTCCTTCATTTTTTTTGCTATCATATCGAACATCTCCCTTCCTTCTTTTTATCTCCAAACTCGGTCTAGAATATCTACTGCCTTTTTTATACTCTCTTCCCTCATATTGGCATATCCCAAAAGGACAACTCCTCTTTTATTCTTCATTTCCTTTGTGTAATATTCCGACAGTCCATAAACTCTGATTCCTTCTTTTTGAGCTCTCTGGATCAATTCTTCTTCGGTAAAATTCCCCTGAAAATCCAATAACAAATGCACTCCTGCATTTTCTCCAAAAATTTTACATCTGTCCTGCATTTTTTTTAAACATCCAAGAAGGGTATCATGTCTACTCTTATACAATGCACGTGTTTTGTTAAGATGTCGCTCATAATATCCTTCCTCAATGAATTTTTGTAAAATCATCTGATCGACTTTTGAAACGGTAGAACTTAAAAACCCACTTCTTTCTCTATATTTTTTCAGAAGATTTTCTGGCAACACCATGTAACTCATTCGAATGGAAGGTGCGATTGATTTTGAAAAGGTCCCCATGTAGATCACCTTGTCATTATGATCATATCCCTGCAATGCTGGAATCGGTTTTCCTTTATAACGAAATTCACTGTCATAATCATCCTCAATGATGTATCTTCCTTCTTTTTCATCGGCCCAGGAAAGAAGACTCATCCGTCTTTGTACCGGCATAATAATTCCAAGAGGATACTGATGAGAAGGCATAACAAATGCAATGTTTGCTTTCGACTCTTCTAGTTTTTGAATATCCATTCCTTTTTCATCCATATCAACGGTACACACATCATAGGACAGATTTTTAAATAATCGATATGCCTGTTTGTAACTCGGATTTTCAAGTGCAACTTTATGATTTTGCCCCAACACCGTTGTAAGTAACATCAGAAGATAATCATTTCCAGCTCCTACTATAATTTGTTCCGGACGACAGTTCACCCCTCTTACCTGATGGATATAATTACAAATAGCCCTTCGAAGTTCATACTCTCCTTGAGGATGACCCAAACGGAACACCTCGGCCCGATCATCTAGGAGACATTCTTTTGACAACTTACGCCATACACTATACGGAAAACTATTTAAATCAACTCCATTGGGAGTGAAATCATACAATGGCTTTTTTTCTGTTTTTTTCTTCTCTTCCTCACTTTTAGGAAGGCTCTTCATCTGGTACAATCCATCAAGCACAGATACGTAATATCCTTTACAAGGCTTTGCCTCCACATATCCTTCCGATAATAGTTGTTCATATGCAAGTTCTACCGTACTACGACTGATTTCCAAATGTTTGGCCAATGCTCGCGTAGATGGCAATTTCTCCCCACTTAAAATCTTTCTAGATTGAATGTCTTTTTTGATATATTCATAAATTTGTTCATACAATGGAATTTTGGATTCTGTCTGTAAGCTAATCGTTATTTCATTCACTTCACTTCTCCTCTTTCCTCTAGTTTACTTTACTGAAAAGGCAGTTCTTCTAGCAAAGAAGAACTGCCCTATTACTCGGTTATAATTTATTTTGGAAGTTTAAATGAACTCTTCAATGAAACAATGCGATTAAAAACAAGTGCATCTGATGCTGAGTCTTTTGCATCAATACAAAAATATCCATTTCTTACAAACTGGAAGCTATCATATGCTCCTGCATCTGCAAAACTTGGTTCTACATAGCAATCTTTTAAAATTGTAAGAGAGTTTGGATTTAAATTTAAAGATCCATCCTCTTTATTGTATACCCCTTTTTCTTCATCAACGAGGTTCTCATAAAGTCTTACTTCTGCTTTCTGTGCATATGGAGCTGGTACCCAATGAATGGTTCCTTTTACTTTTCTTCCTGTAAATCCACTTCCACACTTTGTCTCTGGATCATACGTACAGTGCACTTCGATCACCTTGCCACTTTCGTCTTTTACAAAACTTTCACATTTCACAAAGTAAGCATGCATTAAACGTACTTCATTTCCAGGGAATAAGCGGAAATATTTCTTAGGTGGCTCTTCCATGAAGTCCTCGCGTTCAATATAAAGTTCTCTACAAAATGGAACTATTCTACTTCCGAGTTCTTCATTTTCAAGGTTATTTGCAACATCTAAATATTCCACTTGTCCTTCCGGATAGTTATCGATTACAAGCTTGATTGGATCTAAAATTGCCATCATACGAGATTTTTTCATCTTTAAATCTTCTCGAATGCAGTACTCGAGCATTGCATAGTCTACTGAGCTTTGGCTTTTAGAAACTCCACACATTTCAATGAACATCTTAATAGATTCTGGTGTGAATCCTCTTCTTCGAAGAGCCGCAATAGAAACAAGACGTGGATCATCCCATCCATCTACAATACCATCTTCTACTAATTTCTTAATGTAGCGTTTTCCAGTAACAACATTTGTCAAATATAATTTTGAAAATTCAATTTGTCTTGGTGGATTTTCAAACTCACATTCTTTAACAACCCAGTCATAAAGTGGTCTATGATCCTCAAATTCCAAAGTACAGATGGAATGGGTAATTCCTTCAATCGCATCTTCCAGTGGATGCGCAAAGTCATACATTGGATATACACACCACTTGTCGCCTGTGTTATGATGTGTCATGCGCGCAACACGGTAGATAATTGGATCTCGCATGTTAATATTTGGAGAAGCCATATCAATTTTTGCACGAAGCACTTTCTCTCCATCCTGATATTTTCCATCACGCATATTTTGAAACAGTTCCAGGTTCTCTTCCACAGAACGATTTCTGTATGGACTGTCTTTTCCAGGCT
>JARHYE010000104.1 GCA_029258605.1 Ruminococcus sp. | reverse complement strand
CTCTTAAAGAAATTTTCAAGGATCTGTTGTCTATTGTTTAATTATCAAGGTTCTTTGTTTGTTTCTGTTCTCAACAGCAACTCATTTAATATATCATATCGAGTTTTGTTTGTCAAGAACTTTTTTAACTTTTTTTATTTTTGTTTTTGTCGTTCAAGCGACGACTTGTTTATACTATCACACAGATATTCTGTTGTCAACAAGTTTTTTCATTTTTTTATTTTTTTCTCAAATATGTTTTTGTTACTGTTTTTCCTTGCATTTCTTATTCTAAATATTATTCAGGTATAGACTCTCTAACACATAATGTTCCCCACCCCAATTCATTATTCGGCCATTTATTATATCCTGATAATCTTTGTGCCCCCTTTCTAAGATATGCTTTCACTTTTTCTCCATATAGATATGGATCATTTCCTCGTTCAATCCCCCACTCCATAAGAAGAGCTGCTGCCCCTGCAACAAATGGTGTGGCAAATGATGTTCCTGTATTAGAACTGTACCCTCCGCCTACTTCTGTGGAAATAACTTCTACCCCTGGAGCCACTAGATCTGGTTTCTGCAAATCATTCCATATTGTAATTTCTTCTGTTCCTCTTCCCGAGAAATCTGCATAGCTAAATGTCAAAGAATTGTATGCGCCCACCGTAATCACACGTTGCGCTGTAGATGGAATCGTCAGTGTGTTTTCGCTAATCGGTAGTAAAAATGCAGTTCCTTTATTTAACACGCTTTGAGTCGGAAGCCACATTTGATATACCCCCGTCACCAATTTCCCTGGCGTAAGCCGGATCTTCCAAACTCCACTATCAAGATAGGATTCCACCGGAAGGAAATCAATGTAAATTTCTTGTTTCACACTGTATGGTCCTGGTTCTCCATAATATATAAGAAGCTCTGTATTCCCTACTACAAATCTTTGCGCTCCCAAATAACTTTTTATAGGTCCGACAACTTCCCCGGATGGACTAATTACACTCAGTTCAATGGTATCCACATACTCTTTCCATACTTGAATATTTACGGTACTCTCCAGTCTTTGGATTCCAATTTCTATTTCTTGTTCTTTTCCTTCTTCTAAGACTCCTTCGGTATGTCCCGCCCCATTCCCTTCATTTCCACTGCCTACGCAAATAACACTTTTCCAGTAGTTCGAAATATCATCCAAAAACCGTTCCACCAGCGCTGTTCCATCATGAGGACCATACGAATTTCCAAAACTAATGTTAATAACAACAGGCATTTTATTTTCCAATGCTTTTTTCATTGCATAATCAACCCCTTCTATTAATTCAATGGTTCTTGGAAATCCTCCTTCTTTCCCTTTCCCCATTTTTACAACCAAAAGGGAACTTTTAGGTGCAAGTCCTTTGTACTGCCGCCCTTCACTTCCCGCTCCATTTCCTGCTGCTATTCCAGCCACTGCTGTACCATGCCCCGAAAAATCTTTGCTTGGAACTATCGCATCTCTTTGTGGACCTTCCGGATATTGAAGGGCATTGTTAATTTGGTCTTTTGTATATTCTGTTCCGATGCTATATCCGTTCGGCGGATTCCCCGCAATCGACTGATCCCACAACGCCAAAATCCTTGTAGTTCCATCTTCTTTCAAAAAGGCTGGATGCGAATAGTCGATTCCGCTATCAATGACAGCAATTAAAACCCCTTCTCCTGACAAAGAAAAAGGTGGCCGGAAAACAGAATTTACACAAGATACATTTCGACTGGAATCCTCCTGAAAAAAAAGTTGCTTTGGCTTTTCTATATATTCCGTCTGTGGAAGTTTTACCAATTCTTCTATTTTAGATTCCTTGATTGTCACAATTGCATATTCATTCAAAAGCTCTGTCACTGACGTCGCCACAGCTTGAATCGCTCCTAACCCATCCGAAAATTTAACAATCAGATCCCACTCCTTTTCTTCTGAATCATATCCGACATTTAACTCTATCGATTTTTCTCGTTCTTCATTGGTAGAGTCTAAAGCTAAATTTAATAGATTCTCCGCTTTTTGACTTATAAAAAAATCAGCCATATTTCCGATTCCTCTCCATTTCTACACATCCTGGATAATCATATGAAATACGACTGATAAAATATACATGTTAATTAAATCCAATAATTCTTCTTGCAACACTATATGCCATAGAAGAGACTTTACGCCCTGATCTTCCTGGTAAATTCATAGTCTGCCCTAAAATACCATATCTTATTTTAAGATAGGTTCGATAATCTGTCTTTTTCAGATAGTTCCATAACTCTTCTTTTTTCTCTAGATTCTCTTTCTTCTTTGATCTGATACATAATATAGAAGAAACCGTCATCATGATCGCCAAATAATTCATCATATACTTCCGAAGCTTCTTACTTGGAATCAACTTCATTTGATACATACCTATCATACTTTTTGTCACAAAAATCTGCTGATCAATTCTGCTAATCATCACTTTTTCATTCACAGACTGATCTTCACGTCCAATAAAATATCTGTAAAAATCAACATCTAAGTAATAAATATTACGCACATGCGGCAATGGATAATAAACATAGATGTTATCCACATAAAACGTATGCTTTGGTAGTTCTAACTGGCATAATTTTAGTAAATCGGTACGATACAAAACGGAATGCATTAAGATATACTGATCCAATCTAAAATGCCCAATATCTTCCCAATGGAAAATTTGATTTTGCGGAAGCACGTTTCTATAGTGTATCACTTTTTTATGCTCCATCCCGACTTTTTCATAGACATAATTTGATACGATCATATCAACTGTAGCTTCTGATTTTACAAATCCTTTTACCAAATCTAATAACTTATGTAAGGATTCTTCTTCTACCCAATCATCACTATCTACTACTTTAAAATACTTTCCGGTTGCATATTTTAGACCTACATTGACCGCATCTCCATGTCCACCATTTTCTTTGTTCACAAGCCTAACAATGGACGGGTATTTCTCTACATATTTTTTTCCAATCTTTTTTGTGCGATCTACAGACCCATCATTTACAATGATAATCTCGACGTCTTCGCCACCCACTAAAATAGATTCAATCGCTTTGCTCATGTATTCTTCTGAATTATAACATGGAATTGCAAATGAAATATATTTCATATTTTTCTTCGCCCCTGTCTGTTTATATTGTTTTTTTTCTTATTATACCTTATAGTTATTGTAAAGTATACTGTATTTCAGACACATGGAGG
>JARHYE010000098.1 GCA_029258605.1 Ruminococcus sp. | reverse complement strand
GATTCTTTTGAAAAATTTTGTTTTTTTGTTCTTGTCTTTCTTTGTAAGAATATTCGCATCCACAATAATCTTGTCGATACAAACCATATTGATTGGACAATTCTATAGAACGTTTATATCCGTTTTTTTTCTTAAAATCTGTCTGTAAATATTTTACATGATATTGTTTTTCTAAGTCTACGCCAATCTGATTTAATTTGTCCGCATTTTTAAGTGGACTGATGGAAAGAGTGGTAGCAAAATAATCAAATTCTCCTTCCAAAGCAATCTCTGCCGCTTCTTTTAAGCGTAGTTCATAACATTTAAAGCAACGCTCTCCACCTTCTTTTACATGTTCAAGTCCCTTTGCCATCTGATGAAACTTCTCTCTATCATAAGTCCCTGCTATAAACGATACGGGATGCTTAAACTTCATATCATCAATTAACATTTGTTGCTCTAACAACCTTTTTGTATATTCCCGCTCTGGAAAAATATTCGGATTATAGTAAAAAACTGTAATTTCAAAATAATCTGACAGATATTCCAACACATAACTACTACAAGGTGCACAACAACTATGTAAAAGAAGTCTTGGGACTTCTTTCTTTTCTTTTAATGTCTCAAGAAATTTGTCTAGCGCTTTTTGGTAATTTACATTTCTATTATTCATATGATGCAAGAACCTTTCATAAATCTATAATCTACTCTTTTAGTTTAAATCAAATCACTAGGAAAAACAATATTTTTTCCTTTTTTGAGTATTACATTGGTATCCATTTGTGATTCTGGATTTTTTATAAGTATTTCTTGGTTTTGTTCTGACACAATTTCCAGATAAGTTAATTTTTCATTTTCCATTTTTGCAGTAACCTTAATCCCATATTCTCCTCGAAATCCTGTAAATCCAACTTCACTTTTCTCCCATCTCTTAGGAATTGCTGGGAATAATTTTAATTTACCATTTGACATTTGCATCAACATTTCTTGAAGTCCATCAGCTGCAAACATGTTCGCTTCCAAGGTAAACGGTCGATAATGGAAAGTTGTGTATCCTCGCTTTTGATAGTCTCCATTTAGATGAAATCCATTTGGCGAACAAAAACTTTCCCAAAAGATACGAAGTTGCTCCGCCGCACCCTCTCCATTTTCTGCAATGGCATAAAGATGAGCCATCCAGGCAAAAGAAAATCCGACCCACATCCCTGTACCGAGACGCTCATAGTCAAGAATTACCGCATCGATGATTTCTTGATCCGTCTTCTCTTCATATGTGATTTGATTTAACGGACAAATCGGCATTGCATTAGACAAATGTCTGTGAGACTCTTGTAATATTTCATCTGGAGAAATCATTAATACCTTTCGATCGTCTATCGAGAAATCAGGTAGTTTGTTTACAATCTTCTTGTAATATTGTTCTTCACTCTTATCTAATATTTTCGCATAGCTACACAAGGTTTCATATAAATATCGTAACAATGCCAAATCATAATTACTATTAGGGGTTACCCAGGATTCTGTCTCATCATCATGAATTTCCGGGGAACTAGATACTGGTAAATAGTATTTTCCATCGATTTCAACTAATAACGCTGTAATACATTTTGCCGTTTCTTTAAAATAAACCCACGCACGTTTTTCAAGAAATTCTTTATTTCCTGTATATTTATAATAATCATCAAAGCTTTTGCACAACCATATCTGTTGCACTGGAGAAAGCGAGTACATCGGCCATCCTCCTAGTGGTTTTCCATCAATTGTCATAACTCCCGGGAGACAAATTCCTTCCGTTCCATAAAATTTCTTAGCAAATAAAGCCGCCTCATCTTTCAATCCCCACAAAAAATCTATAAAAGCTTCTCCTTCTTCCAGGTGATCCGCCTTGAAAAAATGCGTGTAACTAAGCTGTGTATTTAAATCATTGTGATAATCACCTTTCCATGGTGGAAGATTTCCATCATCTGCCGTCCAAACTCCTTGAAGAGACATTGGATACCCGCCTTTTCTTGAACAGGACGCAAATAGATAATTGGCGATATACCATTGCTTTTGCATCCAACAATCTGGTAGAGAAACGTCACTTTTATTCCAATAATTTTTCCACCATTCAACATGCGAATCTACCCAATACTCGTATCCTTTGTTTATCTGTTCTGTCAGAAGACTGATTCCTTCTTCTAACCAATTATCTCCATCTTTTGAAGAGAGGATCCGATAAAAATAATCTGTACCATTTTCCCAGTTTTTTTCTCCCAACACAATCCCATAAGAAAATGTATGATCCACTTGCTGGGAAAACCAATAAAGTTTCACATCTTCCACTTCTTTATGTCCCTTTTTAGGAAGTGGATACTGCAGTTGTTTTAAACTTCCTTGTGAAATTGTTCTTTGCTCCGGATCATAAGTTCCTTTGGCCTTTTCCCCCGTTCCAAATTTTGGATTTTCTAAAGAAACAGAAAGGACAGAGGCATCTGCCTCCGTCCTTATCATTCCCGTTCCTGTCACTGCATGACACATTGTTCGGATTTTCGTTTTATGAATCCCTTCACCAATTGTAATACACG
>JARHYE010000010.1 GCA_029258605.1 Ruminococcus sp. | reverse complement strand
CTGTAACCGTCCTAATAGGTACAGAGCACCTCTCTGTACTTATAGTCAACTATTACGGTAGTTGGTAGAAACGTTCATCCTATTATGAACCTATATAAGTAGTTAGTGAATTTTTACTTTGTTTTCTTTATATTATATGTTAGCATTTATCAATTATGCTGTCAAGTACAAAACCCTATTCGTTAATTTTTTTACAAATTGCACAAAGCCTTTGTTTAAAGGCTTTCGAGTACTTTTAAAAAACAATTTGCCCACTCTTTTCTCACGTCGAACAGAGCGCTTTTTCTTCCAGTTTTTATAAAAAAACAAGTCCTCTGAATGTGGTTTCAGAAGACTTATTTTTCTTAATCTTTAAGATAATTTTATTTGTTCTAAATCTTTTAACCACAAAGAAGCACAGGCATCACTTGGCATCACCAATGATCCTCGAGGTGATATTCCCACTGTGCCAACTTTTGGTCCATCTGGTAAACAAGATCTCTTGAATTGCTGACTAAAAAATCTTCGACAGAATGTGTTAAGCCATTTTAAAATTGTTTCGTCATCATAGATGCCTTCAAAAGCAACTTTTGCAATTCTAAACACTTTTGACGGTGCATAGCCAAAACGAAGCAAGTAATACATGAAGAAATCGTGCAATTCATAAGGACCTACCAAATCCTCTGTTTTTTGTGCAATGGCTCCATCCTTTGGCGGAAGAAGTTCTGGACTTACTGGTGTGTTTAATACATCCTCTAACACATGCTTTAATTCCACATCTGAGGCTGTATCTGCTGCATATTGTACCAAATGACGCACTAAAGTTTTTGGAACTGAACCATTCACCCCATACATCGACATATGATCTCCATTAAACGTAGCCCATCCAAGTGCTAGTTCTGATAAATCACCCGTTCCAATTACCATTCCATTTTTCTCATTAGCCACATCCATAAGTACTTGCGTTCTTTCTCGTGCCTGTGAATTTTCATATGTTACATCAAGTACATTTGGATCATGATCAATATCTTTAAAATGGACACGAACTGCATCCGCAATTGGAATTTCTTTCAACTGTGCACCAAGACATAAGGACATCTTACATGCGTTTTGATACGTTCGATCCGTTGTTCCAAAACAAGGCATGGTGATCGCCAAAATATCTTTTTTATCTCTTCCCAACAACTCCAATGCTTTCGCTGTAACGAGCAATGCGAGTGTAGAATCCAATCCACCTGAAATGCCCACAACTGCTGTTTTTGCATTGGTGTGTTCCAATCTCTTTTTTAATCCAAGGGCCTGAATCATAAAAATTTCTTCACAACGTTTCTTTCGTTCCTCTTTGTCTTCTGGTACAAAAGGATTTCTTGGAAATTTTCGTGTCAAATAGGTCTTTTCCATCTCTATGTGGAACAAAATTCTTGGAAGATTCTTTTCTTTAGAAGCATAAAACAAATGATTTTTATTTCTTTCTGAACCAATTCTATTGATATCAATTTCTGAAAAAATAATTTCGTTTTCAAATCGATTGTTTTCTCTTAGAATCTTACCATTTTCGGCAATCAAACACTGTCCGTCAAACACTTGATCTGTCGTAGATTCCCCGTATCCTGCATTGGCATATACATAGCCGCACACAAGTCTAGATGTCAGTGCCTTAAGGCAACCTTTTCTGTAATCATCCATTCCTACAATTCCTACACTTGCCGCACCATTTACAACAATCTGTGCACCTTGCGCAGTACAATCTACAGCTGGAGAAACTGGTGCAAAAAGTTCATCTCCAAGTTCTGCTGAAACAAGAAGATGTTCCATCGTATCCGCCTGAAATAATAACTTTGGACCAAACGGAATTTCTTTCCTGTCAAATGTAATCTTCTCCGCATATTTAGGACCTGGAGTAAAATAGCGAAATTCATCACTTGCTCCTGCGTTAGACAAAAATGTCTTTGTCACAAATCCTAGAATCTTTCCTCTATTTAGTGCCGCAGTTACATTGTATACCTTTCCCTCCAACTCAAATGGAAGTCCCGCAAACACAAGCAGATCCTTATCTTTTGTAAAATCTGTCACTTTTAAAAGTGCTTTTTTTACTTGCTGAAGCAAGATCTCCTGCTGAAACAAATCTTGACAGGTATAACCTGTAAAACACAATTCTGGAAGAACGAATATCTTTGCTTTATTTTCCTCCGCTTTTTTTATTAGATTACATATTTGTTCCGTATTGTACTCAACATCTGCTACTTTGATGTTTGGTGCAGCGGCAGCGACTTTGACAAATCCATGTTTCATCTTTCTTCTACCTCTCTTACTATCTTAATGCTTTTTTTATCAAACCTTTTAACTCATCAATGGTAAATTTGTACGCAGTATTGCAGAAATGACATTTCACTTCAATTTCTTCTCCATCATCAATCATAGACTGAATCTCTTTTTTTCCAACACTGATAATTGCTTTTTCAATTCTTTCTTTTGAACAGTTGCATGTAAACTCTGCTGGCAGAGTATCTACGACTTTCATGTCCAGTCCTTCTAACACATGTTCTAACATCTCTTCTGGTGTATGTCCATGATCAAGCATAGCAGTAACAGACTGAATATTCTTAATGTTACTTTCTAATTTATCAAGAATTTCATCTTCTATAAATGGCATAACTTGAACAATAAATCCACCTGCACATCTTACTGTATTGTCTTTTTCCATAAGAACACCAAGTCCTACAGAAGATGGAACTTGTTCGGATGTAGCAAAGTAATAAGTAAGATCCTCCGCAATCTCTCCTGTTTGTAAAATTGTCTGACCAGAGTATGGTTCTTTTAATCCCATATCCTTAATTACATTAAGAAATCCAGGTCCAAGTGCCCCACCTACGTCTAGTTTTCCATTTTTAGCTGGAAGAATCACATCGGGGGTATTTACATAACCTTTTACATGTCCTTGGCTATCCGCCGTCACTGTCATTCCACCAATTGGTCCTCCACACTGTACCTGAAGTGTGAGAACATCTGTATCATTTTTCATCATGCTTCCCATCATTGTACCAGCCGTAAGAAGACGTCCCAATGCAGCTGTTGCTACTGGGCTTGTATTATGATGGGCTCTTGCCATTTCTACAAGTTGTGTTGTTGATGCTGCAAATGCGCGAATTTGCGTATCTGCTGCTGTTGCTCTTACAATATAATCTTTCATGAATTTACTCCTTTTCCTGCAATTATATAGATTCTTTCACTATCATTTCGAGGTTTATTTTTTGTAAATGCATCATATGCAGTAATAAATTTTAGACCAGAACGCTCCATAATCTGTTGTATTTCTTCTAAAAAATATCCTCTTTGAAAATGGGTTTCTTTAAATTTACGAAATACAGGACCATGCATATTTGATAATTCTTTATCTTCTATAAATATGCTCAGCTCATATTCATTGATCCGTTCGTCTTCGTAATAGTAGTTTTCCCAAATATAACTACTTTCTTCTTGTGTGTCCGCCATTGTCTGATTGCCAAGAATTTCTCGATAAAAATAATCCGTTTTAAAATCAAAGATAAAAATCCCCTCTGGATTAAGGTACTGATTTACTCTTTGAAACACCTCTTCAAGTTCTTCATTCTCCAAAATGTAATTCATAGAATCACAAATACTAACGATCGCATTTACACATCCATGAAGTTCTAATTCCCGCATATCCTGCATAAGATATAAAATATCATGACCCGACTTTTCTTTCTTATCCACAGCAATTGAGAGCATATCTTCCGAAAGATCCACACCTATCATATGAAATCCTTGCTCTGCCAATAATTCTGTGATTGTACCTGTGCCACATCCAAGATCAAGCACAGTACCTTCATTTATTTTATATTCTGCCAAAAGTTCCAGCAAATAATCTTTCCATTCTTCATAAGGAATCTCTTCCATGAACCGATCATAAACCATAGCAAATGCTGTGTAGGCTTCCATAAACAGCCCCCTTTTTCATTCATTCTGTATAACTATAACAGTATATCACACGGCGATATACATATACAACCGTTTCTACTGTGCAAAACTTTTTTTCTTGACACCTTCTGTAAATTGTTTTAGAATAAATATGGTAAAACATTTCGGTAGGTGAGGTTACCATAGGGATTAGGTTAAGACCTGAGATTGCTGCCGTGAAAAGGTGGAGACACTTTTGCGCTGGTTAGCAGGCTATGTCGTGAAGGCATAACTTAATGCAATTGATATGCCCTATGATACTAAAGCTTGAACGGTGGTCTTGTTTTTTGTGTCACTGTTTAGGCAGTGATTTTTTTTATTGCCCAAACATAAAGAACGACTTGTTTTTACAAATAAATGTAATTTCAAAATTTACTATAAATACTTAAGAAAAGAGGTGAGGTTATGGACTCTGGGGTCAGTTATCCTTCGTGTAGCTTAATAAAAATAAATTCAGATTGGAGTTTTGATTATGATGGACAAAGAGATTTTTGTAGATTTACTTTCTCAGCGCCAATTTCGTGCTGTCAGAAGTATTCTCGATGTTATGAACGAAGTGGACATAGCCTCTCTTCTTTCAGACCTTGAGGATAAAGAATTAGCCCTTGCATTTCGCCTAATTCCAAAGGATAAGGCTGCCGATGTATTTGCGAATATGAATAATTCATTGCAGACTTATCTTGTAGAGATGTTTACTGAAAAGGAGTTGCGTGAGCTTTTAGATGACTTATATATGGATGATACCATTGATCTTCTAGAAGAACTTCCTGCCAACCTTGTTACTCGTATCCTTGATACCGTTGGACAGGAAAAGCGTAATACAATCAACCAGCTTCTTAACTATCCAGAAGATAGTGCTGGTAGTATTATGACGACAGAGTATGTAGGACTTCGTCAAGGTATGACCGTAGGACAGGCTATGGCGCATATCAAGAAAATTGGTATTCACAAAGAAACGATTTATACCTGTTATGTTATTGAAAAACGTCGTCTTCTTGGAATTGTCACTGCAAAAGATCTTATGACTTCTAATGATGAAGTGAAAATCGATGATTTGATGGAAACAGAAATCATTTCCGTTGGTACACACATGGACAAAGAAGAAGTTGCAACTACAATGCGAAAATATGATCTTCTTGCTATCCCTGTCGTAGATGAAGAAGGTTTGATGGTTGGTATCGTTACATTTGATGACGCCATGGACGTTATGGTAGACGAAGTAACGGAAGATATGACAAAAATGGCCGCTATGAATCCAAGTGAAGAAAGTTACTTTGAAACTTCGGTTTTCAATCACGCAAAAAACCGAATTCCTTGGTTACTATTTCTTATGATTTCTGCCACAATTACAGGCGTCATCATCTCTAGATATGAAGTGGCATTTGCCTCTGTTCCGCAGCTTGTTGCATTTATTCCTATGCTCATGGACACGGGCGGTAACTGTGGTTCCCAAAGTGCTACTTTGATTATTCGTGGACTTGCACTTGAAGAGATTCATTTTTCAAATATCTTTAAAGTAATTTTTAAAGAATTTCGAGTTTCTATTTTAGTAGGAATTGTACTTTCGATTGTAAATGGACTTCGTATTTTTATTATGTACCACGATGCTCTACTTGCAATTACAATTGGTCTTTCATTGGCAGCAACCATTATGCTTGCTAAACTGATTGGATGTATTCTTCCACTTCTTGCTAGCAAGGTTCATTTGGATCCAGCCCTTATGGCTGCTCCACTAATTACGACTTTAGTAGATACTTGTTCCATTTGCATTTACTTTAGCATTGCGACAAAACTATTGCATTTGGCGGTATAACTATCAAAGGCTATTGATTGAACATGAAAAAGCACTGGAAAATCCCAGTGCTTTTTGCTATAATATCTATCGTATGCAGCAGTGGTCGAGATGGCTGATGGCATCTGCCTCGAAAGCAGAAGAGCGGAAACGCTCCGGGGGTTCAAATCCCTCCTGCTGCGTTATAATTTATTTAAAAATAACTATTGACAAAACATATCTTTTTGGATATAATGAACAAGTGCTGAAAACACTATAGGGGATTGGTCAAATGGTATGATAGGGGTCTCCAAAACCTTTGGTGGGAGTTCGATTCTCTCATCCCCTGCTACGAAAAGCCTTAGGAATTACGTACAAGTGAATTCCTAAGGCTTTTTTCTATTCTTGAATCAGCTCTACTGCTTTTTCTATCAACTCATCTTTTCCTGATAGGATTCCTTCTATCGTTTGATAACATTCTACATCTGGTGACAAACCACATCGTTGTGTCTGCGCTCCATTTGGAGTGTATACGCCAAGTCCTGATATTCCAAATACGATCTCTCCTGGCAATTTAACC
>JARHYE010000074.1 GCA_029258605.1 Ruminococcus sp. | reverse complement strand
GTAAAAATTCATGTTCATACAAATGATCCTGGTCTTGCAATTCAAAAAGCACTTACATTTGGACAGTTGTCAAGAATTAAAATTGACAATATGCGAGAAGAACATCAAGAGAGACTGTTTAAAGAAGCTGAAAAAGAAGCGGCAGCGAAAAAGGAAGCAGAAAAGAAAAAAGCACAAAGAAAATCAGTAGGATTTATAGCCGTGTCTATTGGAGACGGAATGAATGAGATTTTCCGTGAACTAGGTGTTGACTACATAATCGAAGGTGGCCAGACAATGAATCCAAGCACGGAAGATATGTTGACTGCAATTGATGAAGTAAATGCGGATCATGTCTTTATTTTCCCAAATAACAAGAATATTATCTTGGCAGCAAATCAGGCTCAGATGCTGACGGAAGATAAAGATATTGTTGTAATTCCTACAAAAACAGTTCCACAAGGAATTACTGCGATCATTAACTATATGCCAGAAGCAGATGTGGATACAAATGTTGAAACGATGATGGAAGAAATCAAGAATGTAAAGACTGGTCAGGTGACATACGCTGTTCGTGATACACACATCGATAATAAGGAAATCCATGAAGGCGACATTATGGGAATTGGTGATGAAGGAATTCTTGCGGTAGGAAGTTCGATTGAAGAGACAACGAAAGAAATGCTTTCTCAATTGGTTTCAGAAGAGTCAGAGTTAATTAGCTTATATTATGGTCAAGATGTTTCAGATGAAGAGGCAGAGCAGTTTGTAGAAGAACTCGAAGAACTTTATCCAGACATTGATATTGATGCTCACTTAGGTGGACAGCCAATTTACTATTATGTATTGTCAGTAGAATAAGAGCACAAGATGTATATTCGGTCAGTTTCCTTTCATAGGTAACTGACCTTTTTTATCTTTAGGAAACAAGGAGATGCGTTTATGAATGAATTATCGAAAATAAATACGCTAAAAGGAATTGGAGATAAAACGTCATCCTTATTTTTGAAAGTTGGAGTAACCACAATTGGTGATCTTTTAGATTATTATCCGAGGACGTATGATGTATACGAAGATTCCATCCTAATATCTGAAATAGAAGAGGGAAAAGTTGCAACAGTAACAGGGGCTATTTTTGGACGTATACAGGTTGGTGGAAATAAAAACATGCAGATCACCAGTTTGCTTTTGAAAGATATTAGCGGTACGTTAAAGGTGGTATGGTATAGAATGCCATTTTTAAGAACGACACTTTCTAAAGGCGGTTTGCTGACATTAAGAGGGAAAGTCACCCGTAAAAAAGCGGGATTGATCATGGAACATCCAGAAATTTTTTATCCGTCACAAACCTATGTGGAAAAAAGAGGTACACTTCAACCTGTTTATCCACTGACAACAGGACTTACGAATAATCTAGTTAAAAAAGTGATGAGTCAGGCAATTGAATTTATCGATCCAAAGAAAGATTTTTTGCCTGAAGATTTTCTAGGAAAATACAATCTAGAACAGTATGCGGATTCTAGAAGAAACATCCATTTTCCAGAAAACAAAGAATGCTTTGTTCAAGCAAGGCATCGGCTCGTGTTTGAAGAATTTCTTACATTTATTTTATCCTTACGGATGCAAAAAAAACGAGAAGAAAAGTACAAAAATAATTTTACATTTCAACAGCAGCCCCTGATTGAAGCGTTTATAAATAAATTGCCATTTGAATTAACTTGTGCGCAGAAAAAAGTTTGGGAGGAGATCAAAACAGATATGTCCAGTCCACATATGATGTCGCGCTTGGTACAAGGAGATGTTGGATCGGGAAAAACAATGGTCGCATTTTTAGCCATGCTTTATGCTTCATTAAATGGATATCAAAGTGCTTTAATGGCACCAACGGAAGTACTTGCGCGTCAGCACTTTGAAACAATTACCGCATTATTAAACGAATACCAATTGCCATTAAAAGCACAATTACTTACAGGATCTATGACAGCAAAAGAAAAAAAAGAGAGTTATTGCAATATTCAGTCCGGAAAAGTGGATCTTGTTATTGGAACCCACGCATTAATTCAGGAGAAAGTTTTGTATAAAAATCTAGCCCTTGTAATTACAGATGAGCAGCATAGGTTTGGGGTTAAGCAAAGAGAACAATTAGCTGGAAAAGGAAGTATGCCACATATACTCGTCATGAGTGCAACCCCAATTCCACGAACATTGGGCATCATCCTTTATGGAGATCTTGACATCTCTATTATTGACGAACTTCCCAAAAACCGGTTGCCTATAAAGAATTGTGTGGTGGACACTGGATATAGAAATACGGCGTATAAATTTATGGAAGGACAAATCAAACAAGGACGGCAATGTTATGTGATTTGTCCTATGGTAGAGGAAAGTGAACATTTAGAAGTAGAAAATGTAACAGATTACACGGAGTTGTTGCGAGACCATTTTCCACCAACGATCAAAGTTGCATGTCTCCATGGAAAAATGAAACAGGCTGAAAAGGATGAGCTTATGGAAGCCTTCGGAAAAAATGAAATTCAGATTTTAGTATCTACTACAGTTATTGAAGTAGGTATAGATGTTCCAAATGCGACAGTGATGTTGATTGAAAACGCAGAGCGATTTGGACTTGCTCAATTACATCAGCTTAGAGGACGGGTTGGTCGAGGAAAACATCAGTCTTACTGTATTTTTATGAGCGCTGCGAAATCAAAAGAAACGAAAGAACGTTTGGAAATTTTGAATAAATCAAATGACGGATTTTTTATTGCAGGTGAAGATTTGCGATTAAGAGGACCAGGAGATCTTTTTGGAATTCGACAAAGTGGACTTATGAATTTCAAACTTGGAGACGTATTTCAAGATGCACAGATTTTAAAAGAAGCATCCAATGCAGCAGATGAGATTTTAGAGGAAGATGGAAATCTTACATCTGAAAAATACATTCATTTGGCAGAGCATTTAAAAACTTACATGGCGGGATATTTGATTGAAAAAACACTTTAGCAAGAAAAGAACGTGCGGTAAATGCTTGACAGAAACTAAACACAATGCTACACTGAATTTGATTAGTCTAGACTAACCGATTGGTTAAGTAAGACGATGAATACGGATTATGGAGAGGAAGGTAATAATGTTCAAAGAATATTTTGCTGAAGATACGTGGGTACAAGTGATGCCTGGTATCTATTCCTGCATTTTCCATGAGAAAAAGTCTGAGAGGGTTTCCAAACCAATTCCAGTAAAATTAGCAACCGGAGTATCAGAAATTTTCTTTTGCATACATGGAAAGATTACATTTCGTCGAGATACAGGGCAAGTGGAACAACTTACGGATCAGGGAATTTTATTACTTTCTGATTGTGGTC
>JARHYE010000071.1 GCA_029258605.1 Ruminococcus sp. | reverse complement strand
TTTGTATGCGCCTCCTGGTAATCTTTTTGGGTAGATTGGGACCGGGGGGCTTTTTTATTTCATTATACATAAAAATAAAATGCTAGGATATATATTTCTATACCCCAACATTTATTATAGAGCCTTTCTTTTTACCCTTAGAAATGCAATGGGTACTTCTTTGTCAGTTCTTTGACCATTGTACGTACCTTGTCTATATTTTCTTCATCTTTTATTACAAGCGAAATCATTTCCGCAATTTGCTCCATATCATCTTCTAACATACCACGTGTTGTAACTGCTGGTGTTCCAAGCCTTACACCACTTGTAACAAACGGAGAACGCGGGTCGTTTGGAATCGTATTTTTGTTACATGTAATATACGCACGATCCAGTCTTTGCTCCAGCTCCTTACCACTTATATCACATGATGTAAGATCTACAAGCATTAGATGATTGTCTGTCCCTCCAGAAACAATTTTTATCCCTCTTTTTTGCAATCCTTCACAAAGGGCTTGTGCATTTTTTAGAATCTGCTTCTGATATTCTTTAAATTCCATCTGAAGAGCTTCCTGAAAACACACTGCCTTTGCCGCAATTATATGCATCAAAGGTCCCCCTTGTGTACCTGGGAATATTGCCTTATCGAAATGAAATCTATCATTCATCTCATTGCTAGATAGAATCATTCCGCCTCTCGGTCCACGAAGAGTTTTATGAGTCGTTGTAGTAACCACATGGGCGTAAGGAATCGGACTTGGATGAAGTTTGGCTGCAACAAGTCCTGCGATATGTGCCATATCCACCATAAGATACGCCCCTACTTCATCCGCAATTTCACGAAATCGCTTAAAATCAATTGTTCGCGCATACGCACTTGCCCCTGCTATGATCAATTTGGGATGTTGTTCGTTTGCAATTCTTCGCACTTCTTCATAATCAATCACACCTTGATCATTCACCCCATAAGGAACAATCTGGAAATACTTTCCTGAAATGTTCACTGGAGAACCATGGGTTAAATGTCCTCCATGAGCAAGGTCCATTCCCATAACCTTGTCCCCTGGTTCTAACATGGCAAAAAACACTGCCATATTGGCCTGTGCACCAGAGTGTGGCTGCACATTAACATACTCACAGCCAAACAATTTTTTTGCACGCTCTCTTGCTAATTCCTCTACCACATCTACACATTGGCATCCACCATAATATCGTTTTCCCGGATAACCTTCTGCATATTTGTTTGTCAGAACACTGCCAGTCGCTTCCATAACTGCCTTACTTACCCAGTTTTCTGATGCGATTAATTCAATATGACAATTTTGTCGTTCCCACTCCGATTGTATTGCATCGGCAATCTTTGTATCTACGTTTTTTAGTGCTTCCATTTCATACATTCTTTGCCCTCCTACCCGTGTGTAACACCTGTTTTTCATGAATTTGATGTATTATAACACATTTAAAATTGGTGTGTAAATTAATTAGAAATCAAACAAAGAAAGTTGGTTGCTTTCTGGAAGATCTCCAAAAAGTCCCAGTTCTTTCATAAAATCTACGACTGTTTTGCTGACTTTTGTACGTTGCCTAAAATCATCCAGTGATAAATATGGACCGTCTTTTGCTGCCTCTTCCACTGCTTCTGCTGCTTTTTCTCCCATGCCTTCTATACTTGACAAAGGTGGCATAAGCTTTCCATCGATAATCTGGAATTTTTTTGCTTTTGCTGTATAGATATCCAGCGGTAAAAATTCGAATCCTCTTGCATACATCTCCTGAACAATTTTCATATCCTTCAAAACATCTTGTTCCTTATTGCTAAGGGTTGCACTTCTTTTTTTGTAATCTTTCATATAATAGTTTAACTTTTCTTTTCCCTGACACATAATTTCGTAGGAAAATGCATTGGCGCGGATTCCAAAATAAGCGCCATAATAAGCCAATGGATAGTTGATCTTGCAGTAGGCAATCCGGTAAGCCATCATAACATAGGCTGCCGCATGTGCTTTAGGGAACATGTATTTGATCAACTTACAAGACCAGATATACCAATCTGGTACTCCTTTTTCTTTCATTGCCTCTTCCCACTCTGGCTTTAGTCCTTTTCCCTTTCGTACACTTTCCATAATCGTAAAAGATAACGCACTATCTACCCCTTTATTGATCAAATAGATCATAATATCATCTCGGGTACAAATACAAGTGGAAATGGTTGCTTTGCCTGACTTTACTAATTCCTGCGCATTTCCTACCCATACATCCGTACCATGAGATAATCCTGAAATACGGATCAAATCGGATAAAGAAGTTGGTTTCGCATCCTGCACCATCTGAATTACAAAATCAGTTCCAAATTCCGGTATCCCAAGACATCCCAATTTGCATCCGCCAATATCTTCTGGTTTAATTCCCAAAGCGGAGGTATCGTGAAACAAAGATAATACTTTTTCATCATCAAGTGGGATTTTTGTAGCATCAAATGGATGATCTTCGTTATATTCATTTTCCAATGCATCCGAAGTAATATACTCTTCCAAGGTTCGGATCATGGTTGGATCGTCATGTCCTAATATATCAAGTTTTAAAAGGTTATGATCAATGGAATGATAATCAAAATGCGTTGTGATGATGTCTGAGGTCATATCATTTGCCGGATGCTGAATTGGTGTAAATTCATTAATATCATGCCCATGAGGCAATACAACAATTCCTCCGGGATGTTGTCCTGTACTTCGCCGAATACCCGTACACCCTTGAGAAATACGCTCAATTTCGCATTTTCTCTTTCTTTGTCCACGCTCTTCATAATAGTTCTTTACGTATCCGTACGCTGTTTTATCTGCTAATGTTCCAATGGTTCCCGCTTTAAACGTGTGTCCTTCCCCAAAAATAACTTCTGTGTATTTATGCGCCTTGGCCTGATAATCCCCAGAAAAGTTAAGGTCAATATCCGGTTCTTTATCACCTTTGAATCCGAGGAATGTTTCAAATGGAATGTCAAATCCAGCTTTCACCAGTTTCTCTCCACATACCGGACAGTTTTTATCAGGCATATCATAACCACACCCGCCGGCATAAGCTTTTACTTCATCCGAATCAAACTCATTATAATGACAATGAGAGCAATAATAATGAGGACTTAGTGGATTTACTTCCGTAATTCCTGACATAGTGGCAACAAAAGAAGATCCAACTGATCCTCTGGATCCTACAAGATATCCATCTTCATTGGACTTCCAAACAAGTTTTTGTGCAATAATGTACATAACAGAGTATCCATTGGATATAATAGAATTTAATTCTTTTTCCAATCTTGCCGACACTGGCGTCGGAAGATTTTCTCCATAAACCTCATGCGCTTTCTTATAACAAATGTCTCTTAGATCCTGCTCTGAATTTTCAATCACTGGTGGACACTTGTTTGGATTAACTGGTGAGATTTTTTCAATCATATCACAAATTTTGTTTGGATTATCAATCACAATCTCTTTCGCTTTTGCAGACCCCAAATACTCAAATTCGTCTAACATTTCCTGTGTTGTACGCAAATATAATGGCGCCTGATCATCTGCATCTTTAAATCCCTTTCCTGCCATAATGATCCGTCGATACACTTCATCTTCTGGATCCAGGAAATGAACATCACAGGTAGCAACTACTGGTTTTTTGAATTTCTCTCCCAGACGAATAATTTTTTTATTTAATTCTTGTAAATCCTCAACGCTTTGAACTTGTGGTATCTTTTCACTTTCAATCATAAACTGATTGTTCCCAAGTGGCTGAATTTCATAATAATCATAAAATTCTGCAAGTCTTGCAATTTCTTTGGCTGGTTTATTTTCAAGAACAGCTTTGTACAACTCTCCGGCTTCACAAGCACTCCCAATAATCAGGCCATCTCGATATTTATTTAAAAGACTTTTCGGAATTCTCGGCCTTCTTGAGTAATACACCAAATTAGATGCGGAGATTAATTTGTATAAATTAAATCTTCCAGTATCATTTTTCACAAGGATAATAATATGATAGGTTGGCATCTTCATAATGGCATTTGGATTTGTTTCTCCAAATTGATTTAATTCACCCAAGGTATGAATGCCTGCCTCTTTTAGCATCACAATGAATTTTTCAAATATTTCCGCCGTAGCTGCCGCATCATCCACAGCTCGGTGATGATTTTCCAATGAAATTCCCAGTGCCTTTGCCACAATATTTAATTTGTACTTTGATAAGGTTGGAAGTAAAATTCTTGCAATTGCAACTGTATCCACAGAAATAAATTTCTGTTCTATCCCCATTCGCTCACAATTTTGTTCAATAAACCCTACGTCAAATCGAGCATTATGCGCAACTAATATTCCATCGCCAACAAATTCCAAAAATTTCGGAAGAATTTCTTCAATACCTGGAGAACCCATTACCATGTCATCCGTAATCGTTGTTAACTTTGTGATTTCAAAAGGAATGGGACGTCTTGGATTGACAAAGGTACTAAATTTATCCACAATCTTCCCTTGTTCTACTTTCACTGCACCGATTTCTATAATTCGGTCATCAATGGCGCTAAACCCTGTTGTTTCTAAGTCGAAAACAATGTACGTCTCATCTAAACTCTGATTATTTCCATTTACCGCAATTTCGGTCAAATCATCAACTACATATCCTTCCACTCCATAGATTACTTTAAAAGGATCCTCTTTTGGCAATCGTTCAATAAAATGATTTGCATCTGGAAATGCCTGGGTCACTCCATGATCGGTGATTGCAATTGCAGGGTGCCCCCAATCATGTGCACGCTTTACGATATCGGAAACTTCTGACACTCCATCCATATCACTCATTTTTGTATGGCAATGAAGTTCCACACGTTTTTTAGGACTAATATCCTTACGTGAAACTGTAAAATCTGTTGCCTTTTTAATTCCGGTTACCGAACCAATGGTCAATTCTCCATCATATTTATCAATTGTAGTCACACCTTTTATCTTAACAAATGCGCCCTTTTTCAATTCAGCCAAAAGTTCTGGAAGTTGTTCGTTTCTCGTAAACATTTTAACCATGATGGTATCTGTAAAATCCGAAACAGCAAACATAAGGATGGATTTTTCATTACGGATTTCTCTTG